>JBQEQW010000026.1:0-87109 GCA_052043535.1 Anaplasma sp. | reverse complement strand
GGAGCATATTGTACCCATTCCTGGAGGTTTTGAAAAAATGGCGAGTAGGTACAGATTTGCCCCTCTACAGACACGTACTTAGGGATGAGACCGAAAGGTATTGTGACCGCAAATGACGTAGCGTGGGGGGGGGGGAAGTATGTTTGTGCATCCCATGGGTGCTGGGGCACATTTCGTGTTTCATCAAGATTCGGTGCTAGAAAACATCCTGTGCTCGGTTACAGGGGATTTCACAAGGGAATCGACTACGCAACGCCTACTGGCACTCCGGTTCGGGTTGCTGGTAACATCATAGTACAATTTGCGGGCAACTAAAGACACCTGTGGTAGATATGTTGTCATACATCACAGGAACCCGTATTTTACTGCTATGCGCGTTTGAGTAAAATCAGCCCCGAGCTAACCAAGGGGTCTAAAGTTAAGCGGGGGCAGGTAGTTGCGTATGTGGAAAGCCCATGTCTGTCTACTGGCCTGCATCTTCACTATGCGGTGTTGCGCAAAGGTCGGCATATTGATCTAGAAAAAGCCTGTTTTGATAGAAGCACTGCAGAATTGCCGAAGCAAGAAAAGCCGCTGTTTCTCGTTACAGTTGCCAACACAGACGGCATACTGTATGGTGACGGTGCAGTTGAGTGTGGGGTTGGTGGATTCCTAGCTCCTGCCTGTATGCTGGGTTCTGGTTGGTGCCCCGTATGCGTTTGCGTGGTAACGATGTGTGATGTGAATGTTGCTGTAGTGTTGCCCCAGATTAGAGACTGCTTGATGCTCGTCCGTGTGCGAGCTTGTCGGCTCGCACCGAGTGCATTGTGAAGAGCAATAGAGATTTGGCTTCTTCCTCCTCTCTGGGGGGCTGTTAGAGGCCAATGTGGATATATGCGACGGTGTGGGGGTAGAGGTGGGTTGCGTCCTCATTTTCATTGACTGGCGTTCGTACAGGTGCTAGGCTACAGGGTGTTTCATGTGGTTTTTGTGCTATGCCAGCGGGGCTCGAATCGGGCAAGTCGCGTTTAAGAGGAGGTTGCTCTTTTGCTTAAAGGAATTAGGAAAGTCTGTATTTCCGGTCGCGAGGTGTGGCCCGTAGTAGAAGGTGGCAAGGGAATAGGGGTCAGTGACGGGAGGAGTGCTGGGGCTTTTGCAGCTGCTGATGCTGTGGGTACGTTCTCTTGTGCCTGTCCCGCACTGATGGATGACAACGGGGAGTACGTTCCACTTGTCTATAACGGCAAGACCAGATTTGAACGTAACCGGGAACTCATACGTTACAGTGTGCAGGCGGGTATAAGCCAGGCCCGCATTGCTAGTGACGTATCTCGAGGGCGTGGTAGGATACACATGAACGTGCTATGGGAGATGGGCAGCGTTAGTGAGGTACTGTACGGGGTACTGGAAGGCGCTCGTGGGTTAATACATGGGGTGACGTGCGGTGCTGGTATGCCTTACAAGTTGGCTGAGGTATCCATTAAGTGTGGGGTTTACTACTACCCTATCGTGTCTTCAGCGCGTGCCTTTAGAATTTTATGGAACCGCTCGTACAGGAAGTTTCCCAAGGAACTTCTTGGTGGTGTTGTTTATGAAGACCCGTGGCTTGCAGGCGGGCATAATGGATTGAGTAACAGTGAGGATCCGGATGTGCCGGAGGCTCCTTTCGGCAGGGTCGCCGAGCTTCGCGCCTTTATGAATGAGGCTGGCCTCTCGGATGTTGTGCTGATAATGGCTGGAGGTGTTTGGCACCTCAAGGAGTGGGAATCCTGGCTGGATGATGAGAGGATAGGTCCCATCGCATTTCAGTTTGGTACCAGGCCTCTGGTTACCGAGGAAAGCCCGATTTCCATGCGCTGGAAAAGGAAGCTGCTTTCCCTGGAAGATGGCGATGTGCTGCTGAACAGGTTTAGTCCGACGGGGTTTTACTCTTCTGCGGTCAAGAATGATTTTTTGGGTGAATTGCAGGAGCGTAATAATAGGCAGGTTCCCTTTAGCAACGAAGGCGGGGAGGAGTTTACGGTTGTCCTGAAGTTCGGTCCTAGGGGTAGGGATGTGTACATCAAGGCCTCCGACGAGGAACGCGTGCGTGGCTGGATCGCTGCTGGATACGGGGCCATGCTCAAGACGCCCGACAATACCCTGATCTTTGTTACTGAAGAAAAGGCACGCGAGATACGGGAAGATCAAGTGGCATGCAAAGGATGTTTAAGCCACTGTAGGTTCAGCAACTGGAAGGACCACGGCAATTACAACACTGGGCAGAAGCCAGATCCTAGGAGCTTCTGTATACACAAAACGTTACATAACATCATCCGTACTGGTGACTGTGATCAGGAGCTCATGTTTTCTGGGCGCAACGCGTATAGGTTTGGCAAGGACCAGTTCTATAGCGATGGGCACATCCCCACGGTCCAGGAGCTGGTGACTAGGATCCTCAGCGGCTACTAGCCAGTCCGTCAAGGACTGCGAATCTGTTGTGATGTGCTGTGTCGGGTGGGTGCTGTGCACCATCATCCGGTGTGATAGACGTCCCGGCCCTGTAGTAACGACTCTATGTATCTTGCCACTAGGTCAGTTTCGATATTCACTTCGTCGTCAACTTTCCTGTACTGCAACGTAGTGTTGCTCCATGTATATGGGATGACGTTAACGGTAAAAAGACCCTTGCTGGAGGAATTCACGGTCATTGATACTCCATCCAGTGCTATGGACCCTTTGCGGGATATGTATTTAGATAGGGTTTCGTCACAGGTGAACATAAGCGTCCGTGAGCCGGCAATCTTTACCGTGGACTCTATCTTACCTACGCCGTCTACGTGGCCTTGCACCATATGGCCATCCATTGGGTCCCCCATTCTCAGCGACGGTTCGAGATTTATGTATGTGCCTGCAGTCCAATGCTTCAAGTTCGTCACACCCAGAGTTTCTCTAGAGACATTCACAGTGAAACAGTTGCCTTTTTTATCCACCACTGTAAGACACACTCCGGAACACGCGACAGAACGACCCACTTCTACTCTGGACATAAAGTCCGCATTGTCCGCACGGATACGAACTGCCACGTCATTCTCTGCGGGTGATGACACCTCTTCAACTAGCCCTATGGCTACCACGATTCCACTGAACATACAAAACTCCAGTTCCGAGCCCACACCGAACGGACAGCATACAACAATATCTACGGTCAGGCAACGCTGGGTACGTTGCTTATTGTATCCGTATGGCAAGGTGTTGGCAGGGGCTAGCTCAGTTACATGGGCGGTGGCTTTGGTCTGCCACACAACTCACGATCGTGACAACAAAAAACCGAGGTGTGGGGTAAGATCAACTGTGGGATATTTTCTCCTGGCGAATAGCATGGGGCTATACCCTAGGTTACGTCGTGCAAACTGCGCATTTTCATGAGGTGGGACAGGATATACCGTGTGATGTCAACCTGAACGGCGCCAGACGCCGTCATTCTGACACCATTATTATGTACCGTGAAGATGTGGGGATTTTCAATCACATGCTTCAATACCCCTTTTGATGTGGCAGTGCCCTGTGCCGGCAGTAATGTAATGTGCTCCCCTACCTGATTCACCTCCAATATGCCCATAAAGAAGCAGAGCTGCTTTATGTACATGACATTAAACAGGTTCACAACCTCCTGTGGCGGCTTGCCAAATCTGTTCGCTAGTTCCCTGAAATAACTCTCGATTTCTTTACCAGTCTTTAATCCGCTGATTTTTTTGTACACCCGTATACGTAGGTCCAACTCCTCTATGTAGGACTCCGGAATTCTAACACTCGCGTTGATGTCCACTTTGACTTCGTGACAGTCTGAGGAAATCACCGTGTTGCTTTGGCATTCGACTATCGCTTCCTTCAGCATCTTGTGATACAGCTCGACTCCGACTTCCTTTATATTGCCGGACTGCTCCTCGCCTACCAGATTCCCGAAGCCTCTCATATCCATATCCTGCATGGCAAGTGCGAAACCAGAACCTGTGCTGCTGAGGGATCTGATGGACTCAAGCCTTTTTATACCTGGGGAGTCCGGCTGTGCTTTGTTTGATATTATGAAGTAGGCATACCCCTTTGCCGTGCTTCTTCCCACCCTGCCTTTCAATTGATAGAGCTGCGCCAGACCGAACATATCTGCGTTGTGCACTATTATGGTGTTAGCAAGTGGAATGTCTATACCGCTCTCAATTATGGATGTTGTCAAAAGTACGGAAAACTTCCCGTCAAAAAAGTCGTTCACGATCTCATCCAGGAGTTTTGCAGAGGTTCTGCCGTGTGCCACACCGACTTTTACGCCCGGAACTAGCCTTTTCAAGTCGCTGAGCACACTGTCGATGTTTGTGATGAGTGGACACGTGAAAAATACTCTGCCTCCCCTGGTGACCTCATTCAATATTGCGTCTCGTATTGTGTGACTGTTGTAACGCGTCACGAAAACTTCAACCTCCATCCTGCCTGCAGGGGGGGTTCTGATAACGCTCAAATTTTTTATGCCAGACAGTGACATATGCAGGGTTCTTGGTATGGGTGTTGCCGACAGCGACAGAACGTGCATGTTGTGCTTCAAGCTTTTAAGTTTCTCTTTCTGTTGTACCCCAAAATGGTGTTCCTCATCGATGATCAGCAAACTCAAATCTCGGAACCTGATATCGTCCGAAAGCAACGCGCTCGTACCTATCACTATATTTATACCCCCATCTGCAATTGCCTTCTTGAGCTGCGCTCGAGAACCGGTGGTGGACTTTGAAAGCTGCTGAACACTTATTCCATGTTTTTGGAATCTCTCCTTAAATGCGGCAAAGTGTTGCCTACATAACAGGGCGGTGGGGACTATTACTGCAACCTGCTTGGTTGGGTTTTCGTTGATGACCAGGAATGCAGCCCTGAGCGCAACTTCCGTTTTGCCAAACCCTACGTCTCCGCAAATTAACCTATCCATAACTCTTCCGCTTGCCAGGTCTGCCTCAACGTCCGATATGGCCCGCAGCTGATCCTCCGTTTCCACGTGTGGGAAATCCGCGCAAAAAGCCAGGTACTTCTGGTTTGCGTAGAATCTGCTACCTTCAGCGAGTACGCGCAGCGCCTCCGAGTGCAACAGCTGCCTTGCTATGTCTTTGACACGCTTCTCCAACTTTGCTTTTCGCTCCTGCCATGATGTGCTGCCCAGTTTGTCTGGAACTACGTCAGCGTTGCTGCCGTATTTTGTAAGCAGGTCTATATCCTCAACCGGCACGAAGAGCTTGTCGTCGTTTCTGTATAAAACCTCGACAAAGTCGTGCGAGTTACCGCATACAACCAACGTGCGCAGTGCGCTAAATATGCCTATGCCGTAGTCTTTGTGTACGACCGCATCGCCGATTGCAAAAGAGTTATCTTCACTCACTGGATGCCTGCTGGTTGTTTAAAAGGAAATGGAGGCGCTTTCCTCCGGGATGACCTACTGTATTCCTGTGCGGGTTGGATTGACAAACATTGGTACTGCGGAGCACAGGCAGCAGGCCATCGAGGAGTGCCTTGTTGTTACGCTGTTGGACCCAACTTCTCATCTGTATCGAATCCTTTTAACGTGCTGTAGAGAGTTACCGGGACTCGATTTCTCCGGTATGAGCCACGTGTCCGCGTACTTGTCAGCGCGAAGCGACGGGTGTTCAACCCAGGTTGTTACGCTGCTAACGCCTGCTAGGAGCCGTACATGCGAGGCCAATACCCACCTATGGTTGGGTGATACACACCACTTACCACCAAAATCCCCGGTAGGTTCTACAGGTCTGGGCGGTGCGCTACTCCGCATTGCGACATCGGACACCACACTTAAGTAACTTTCACACATTTCTGTGATTTGAACCCAGACGGTCCCTAACCCCTCCGACTACTTTTAGATGTTGTGTTTGTGGCATCATGCGGGCCAACTATACACGAAGCCACCGCCCAACTTCTCCGCCTTCTCCGCCCGTAGCGGGTGTTGTAAGTACCGGATTACTCACCACACGGTCCCAGTACCTACCGGCTGAAGCACAGGCCGGCAACTAATGTCATTGTATTATGCTGGGTATTAGAATACAATCAAAAACGACGAAGTCGTGGTGCTTATGGGAGACAGTAGGGTTGCCATATACACCGATGGTGCCTGTTCTGGCAATCCTGGGCCCGGTGGTTGGGGGGCCGTGCTGCTGTTTGGTAACGGAGAAGAGCGCAGGATATCGGGCGGTGATGGTAGGACAACGAACAACAGGATGGAGATCACTGCGGTGATCATGGCGCTTGCGGCCCTGATAGGCCCGTACAGTGTGTGTGTGAATACGGACAGCGTCTACGTTAAGAGTGGGATCACGGAGTGGATTACACGGTGGAAGAGAAACGGCTGGAGGACCTCTGGAGGGGCTCCAGTGAGGAATGTTGATTTATGGGTCGGGCTTGAGGAGCTGGTGCTGTTGCACGACGTAGAATGGAGGTGGGTAAAGGCCCATGCTGGGGACAAATATAACGAAGAGGCGGACATGCTTGCCAGGGGCGAAGTAAAGCGCCGTGTAGTTGCGCCGAAATGATATTTGGAAGCACATGTCGTGGAAGTACATGTCGGGTTCTGTGAATTCTATTGTGTGGACTTGCGTAAAGTTGCTGCTCGTGGGGGCTGTGCTTACGTTTGGGGGGGTACTGTACTACTACGTCAGCACCAAGGACACCCTGGAGTTCCGCACGGGTATTGTAGACTTATACCTCAAGTTCAGAATCTCCAGGTTCTTTTCCGGTGCCGATGTTGACATACGGGATGTGCGACTATCCTGGCGTAAAGCTGATGAGAACTTTTTTCTGTCGGCCAAGGGGATTACTGTCGTTAACAAAAATCTGGGATTTCGCATGGAGATACCGGAAGTCTTGGTTTACTCCAAGATTGGGATACTGTTTCTATGGGGAGACTGGGGCGCCAGCCGCGTAGAGATTCCGGAAATCAGCCTAAATGCCTTCGATTCTGGGGAGGAGGCCGGTGTCCTATGGGTTCCGTCTTCCGTTCCTACGCTTAGAGAGAAGCTGTCTGTGCTGGCGGGGTCCAGTATTCCGGTTAAGGTTGGCAGCATGTTGTTCCGCAACCAGGTCGGGGAGGACTTTAAAGCGGATTCTCTCTCTTTTGGGACTGAGAAGAAATACGATGGGAGGGTTTTCTCTCTGGAGTTGGCCAGCGGTCAATCCTCTGTCAAAGTCAGGTTGTCCGAGCACTACAAGGGTGTACTATCTCTAAGTGTGCAGTACGACAACTTCGACACACGGCTGCTGGGGTATCTCAAATTCCTTGACAGCAGGCTTGCGGCGTACAACAGGATGCTTCTATCGGGGACCATAGGTCTTGTTCTGGATGCGCACGACCACATCGAGTATGTTGAAGTCAACCTACAGAGCCTTAGGGGTGTACTGCCCTATGGAGGCGAAGATATTGTAATACAACACCTGCGTGCGAGGGCGAAGTATAGTGGCGATAAACTGACGCTGACTGGCTTCGATCTCCTGGCGGACGACGTTGCTTTGAGGATGCAAGCAGCTTTTGATGCGGATACCGGGCGACTTGGAGTAAACATAGGTGGCTATGAAATCGAGGCGCAGAAGGTATGTAAATACTGGCCAGAGGTTCTACATCCGAACCTGAAAAGTTGGTACTGTGGGAACGTGAAGGGTGTCTTCAGAGAACCTCAGGTGGCCTTTTATGGGTCCGTTGACGATGTCAAAAATGTGAAAAATTACAGACTGAGCTCTCATGTAAAGGATGCCACTATCACGGTGAGCGATGGGGTGGGGTCTGTGAACATAGTCGATGGAGGCCTTTTGATAGATAAAGGGGAACTCGTTATTCGTTCTGGCAACTATAATTTCAGGGGAATCAACGCGGTTGAGGGAGTTGCTACCATCAGGGATAGCGACAGCGGCGCAAAGCTAGAAGTGCAGGGCAGGGCCCTTTGTGATGCTAGTAAACTGTATGACGCGGTGAATGGGGAGGAACGTTTCAAGCTAGAGTCTCAAAATGTGACTGGTGCGGGTGATACGAAGTTCTCGGTGAATGTTGTGGACTTGTTCAGCCATTCAAACATGAAAAGCGATATACACGTGAAGTCCGAGATTTCTAATTTTGCGGTTCGTGGAGTGCTTGGCAGTTTCGACGTATACGATGCAGGTCTTGAGGTTGTGTACCAAGATGGGGCCGTAGAGGCGCGCATGAATGGCAAGATGAACGAGCACGATATGACCCTCAGGGTCACAGGTGACCCTGGCAGTGGTGGTAGTATGCTATGCAAGTTTAATGGATACGTCTCCGGGGAAAATATCCAAAAGTTGAGCGATATTGCCAGAGGAATCGCCCTCAGTGGACATGCCAAGGCGAATATCAATTGGGTGAGCAATTACTCTGGTTTGGGGGACGCCAAAGTAGATGGTGTGCTAGATACCTCAGGTCTACACTCAAGTATCGGGTACTTTCCCACAGATGACCAAGAGCGTCCCTTCAGGTTTTCTGCAGTAGTGGAGAGTGATGGCGATATACAAGTCAACGATGCCGCCGTGGAAGGGCAGGATGTAAAAATACAAGTGCGAGGATCTATTGGGAGTGGGGGTATGTCCCTAACAGCGGATACGGTTAGGTTTCTCAAGACGGACGCACGAGCCTCTGTGGAATCCAAGGATGGCGACATAGTACTTAGGCTGAGTGGGAAGTTACTGGACCTAAGCAAGGCGGATTTCGGGGCCTTCTTGAAGGGGAAATCGTTGAAGCGGGATGGTGCGTTCCGTGTGGACGTACGGTCCAAGAATACTTTGTTGAAGAATAACGTGACGCTGAGCAAGCTGCTCTTCAGTTTAGATCGTGACCGCACTGGCAATCTGAAGGCGCAGGTTAGTGGCCGCTTTTCGGAAGACAATGCCCTCGTTAGTATAGAGTACGGGCCCCGGGGACTTGAGGTCAGTACTGAGAATGCAGGAAGTTTCCTGCGCGCCATAGATGTGCTTAACACCGTGGATGGTGGGTATTTGTCGATCTACATGTACCCCGACAATCACCGTAATAAAACTCATGGTATGTTTTCTATTACGAACTTCAATATTGTCAATGCGCCTATACTTGCCCAAATCCTGACACTTTCGTCGTTGCAGGGGATAAGTAATACGCTGAGTGGTAGCGGTATACACTTTGGTAAGTTGAATGTGCCGTTCAGTTACAGTAGCAACCTGATTAGCTTCAAGGAGTCATGGATTGAGGGTATAGAGTTGGGAATTAGCTTGGGTGGTGAGATAGATCTCAACACAAAAAGCTTTGATGTACGAGGGCAGATAGTGCCGGCGTATGCGGTGAGTAAGTTGGTCTGGAATACTCCCATGGTTGGAAAGTTGCTCACTGGAGGGCAGAGCCGTGGGATAGTTGCCATAGACTACAAAGTAAAGGGGACAGCCAAGGCCCATGACATATCGGTGAACTTTTTATCTATCCTCACACCTAACCTGCTTAAGAGGGTACTGCAGGCTCTAGATGACAAATCGAAGGGTAGCGAGGGTGGTGGTATTCAGGAGACCAGGAAGCGCAGGCGCACGGTCTCCTAGGCTTTGGTTTATACCAAAGCGAGACTTTTCGGGACGGGGCCATGGTATGGTGTGGTCGTGTCTCCGTCGTGGTGTGCGGAGGTGTCACCATCTGTGGCTACCAAGTCTAGGGATGGAGGATTTGCTTCTTTGTGCTGTTACTGTATAATCGTGCCAGGCTTATGGGATGGATTTTGGTTTGAGATGTCGGTGAATGGCGGTGCCGCCATTGGGGGTGCGCGGTACTCTAGGGTTCTGCTTAAAGTGTCAGGTGAGGCGCTAGTTGGTGAGAGAAGATTTGGATTTGATCCCGAGGTTATACTCAGGTTGTCACGTGACCTGAAGAAGGTCAAAGAATCAGGCATGGAACTTTGTCTTGTGGTCGGTGGAGGTAACATATTTCGCGGTTCCTCGGCCTCCGATGGCTTTGAGAGGGCCAGCAGCGATTATGTCGGCATGCTGGCTACTATGATAAACGCGTTGGCCCTGCAGAACGCTTTGGAAGAGATGGGTGTGGAGTGCAGGGTGCTTTCCGCTATTCCCATGACCGCGGTTTGCGAGACCTACATCAGGAGACGTGCGGTCAGCCATCTGGAGAAGGGTAGAATAGTTATATGCGCTGCAGGGATAGGCAGTCCTTTTTTCACCACAGACACAGCTGCTGCATTGCGTGGTATAGAAATGCGCTGCGATGCCATATTCAAGGGAACTCAGGTGGACGGTGTATACTCTTCTGATCCTAAGAAGGATGACTCTGCGGTTAGGTACGATAAGATATCGTATCACGATCTTCTGTCTTCTGATTTGAAGATCATGGATGCAGCTGCCATATCATTAGCTAGAGAGAATTCCATGCCCATAATAGTGTTCGATTTGGGCAAGGATTGGGCATTTTCCGAGGCAGTGCAGGGCAGGGGTCTGTTTACAACGATATCCGACTAGGAGGAAGCATGACTGGCGCGATCAGGGAATCTGCGAAGGAGCGCATGGAGAAGACCTTGTCCATGTTTCTGAACGATATATCAGGCATTAGGACTGGCAGAGTAAGTCCTGCGCTACTGGATGGTGTATTCGTGACTTACTATGGCAACAAGGTGAGGTTGAATACCGTGTCCAGTATATCAGCGTCCGGCAGGGTCCTGACGGTTTCGTTGTGGGACGCGAGCATCCTAGGGAATGTGAAAACAGCTATTGAGGCCTCTAACCTCGGTTTTGGTATGACGTGTGAGGCCAGTACCATAAAGCTGGTGGTGCCGGACCTTACGAGTGACGTGCGGAAAAGCCTGGTGAAGATGCTGAGCAAGCTTTCGGAGGACGGGAAGGTCTCCGTACGCAATATCAGGAGGGACACAATCGAGAAGCTGAAGTCCATGCAGGACAACAAGGAGATCTCAGAGGATGACTTCCATTCTGCAAGCACAGAGGTGCAGAAGGTCACCGACGCGTATATCAAGAAAATAGTCGATGCTTTCTCCGTGAAGGAAAGCGAAATTTTGGGTTGAGTTTGGGTGTGTTCATGAGCGGGTTGCCTGAGCACGTTGCCATCATCATGGACGGGAACGGCAGGTGGGCAGCGAGCAGGGGGTTGCCCAGGATTGAGGCATATGAAAAGGGATTAGTGGTTGCCGAGCAGATTGTTGGGGCGTGTGCCAATCGTTCCATCAGGAATTTGACTCTGTATGCATTTTCGTTGGAGAACTGGTTCAGGGGTGTTGAAGAAGTCAACGATATCATGCAGTTGATGTCTAACTACTTATCCTCATCCAGGTTACGAACCCTTGCCAATAACTACGGGGTGCGTGTCAGATTTGTCGGTGATCTTGGGCTGCTTAAACCTGAGCTACTAGAATTAATGAGTGATATGCAATCTGCAACCAGTGGGAACTGCGCATTGTTTGTCAATGTTGCGGTCAGTTATGGTGCCAAGCAAGACATAGTTTACGCGGTCAATTCCATACTAAGTGCGGGTGTGAGTTCTGTGAACGAGGAAGTGCTGAGTAGTTTCTTGTGGACTAAAGACCTGCCAGACGTTGATCTGCTCATAAGGTCTGGTGGGGAAAAACGCATCAGTAATTTTTTGCTATGGCAGCTGGCATATGCGGAGCTATACTTCTGCGATGCCATGTGGCCGGACTTTACGGTGGCAGATTTCTCTTACGCAGTTGACGATTATTTGTCCCGAAATAGGAAGTATGGCCGGTAGATAATTCTGTGTGTATAATGACGTATCCGGGACTGCAGAGGAATGAGCTGGCACCAGTGTAGAGGCTGCTGTAGCTGCTTTTAGGATGTCTTGTGGATCTTTATCGGGGTATTCATGAATATTAAGGAGCTGTGCAGGAAATTTTGCTACTATGCGTTTTCACTGAAAGATAAAATATCAGGCCTGGAGAGGCCTGTTATAGACAATAGCTTGCTGGTGAGGGTGGCAACCTCAGTAGTCGGTGGTAGCGTATTCCTGTACAGCCTGTACTCAGGGGGATGGTTGTTCTATTTGATATGCTTTTCTCTGGTTATGGTGTCGTCCTTTGAATGGTACGAGATGACAGAAGGTCGCAGGCAACTGTATATACCAGCGCTGTTTATTGTGGTGTTACCGTACGCTTCTGGGGTATACATATATTCGCTACCGCATGGTTCGATAGTGCTGTTGTGGTTGGTGATTAGTGTATGGAGTACGGATGTGGGGGCGTATTTTGTCGGAAAAGGCCTTGGCAAACTCAAGATACTGCCATTGATCAGCCCTAACAAAACCTGGATGGGCCTTCTTGGTGGCATAGCATTTAGCGTAGTGGCGACGCTGTCAATGTCGATCATCTTCGGCATCTTTTTCGTCTCCCATGCCTTGTTGATTGGTGTAACAATTGCAGTGACCGCTCAGTGCGGGGACTTCACAGAGTCCGGCATCAAGCGCCTATGTGGGGTCAAAGACAGCGGGTTCCTCGTGCCCGGACACGGGGGCGTGCTAGATCGCGCAGACGGATTTATCTTCACTGCGCCGCTGGTTGCGTATTACATCAAAAGTATCTCGAAGTTCTTTGTGAACATGTGATCATGGTCGGGCTCTCGATGTTGCAGATTTGGGTGCCACTGAGCTGGCTGCCACCGTGTTAATCGCAGGCAATAGCGGCTCGGCGCTTCATCAAGTCAGACAGCTTTCGATTCTGCGTAACACCTCTGTATAGCCCTGCAGTACGTCACCGGAGCCAAGTCGGTAGATGTCTTTGTCCAATACAGTATGGTTCTTGGCATCCCAGAGCCTGCATGTATCCGGACTGATCTCGTCTGCCAAGAGTATTTGTGCGGCTGGGTGTTCAAGTCTGCCGAACTCTACCTTGAAATCCACCAACGTAATGCCTACTTTGCTCAGCAGCGCACCTAGGACCTCATTGATCCTCAGTGATTTGGCCCTTATACCGGCAATCTCGTCCCGAGTGGCCAACCCAAAACTGATAATATGGTCCTCAGCCATCATGGGGTCTGCCAGGGAGTCGTCTTTGTAATAGAACTCCACTATCGGGGGCGATATTATCGTTCCGCATTCTACGCGAAACTTCTTGCACAGGCTTCCGCTGGCCAAATTTCTGACCACTACCTCAACCGGGATCATGTGCACTTTTCTCACCAGTTGTTCTCTATCACTCAGGAGCTCAATCAAATGGGTGGAAATGCCGTAATTCTCCAGATGGCGCATCAGAAGATAGCTGATTCGATTATTGATGGCTCCCTTGCCCGGAAGGACATCCTTTTTCTGTGCATTAAAGGCAGTTACATCGTCTTTAAAATGCTGCACGACTGACTCAGGGCTTGGGCCTGTAAATATCACCTTTGCCTTGCCCGTGTACAGCTCCCTACGTGCGTTATCCATAATATCCCCCAGCTATTCCACATTCTACATTCAGTTGATAATTTTGTAAAAGAATGTACAACGCTGGCCATTCTGTGTAGATTCTAGCTGTACCGATGGATGTCTAGGAGCTTTGCATGAGTAAGTTTCAACCTGTGCGTGGAACCAGAGACTTGCTGCCGGAGGAATGCTATAGGTTTTGGCACATACGAGACACTGCTTATGGTATCGGGAAAAGATACGGATTTGTGCCCGTAGAGACTCCTATTCTTGAGTTCCAGGACGTATTTCGCAAAACATTGGGGGATGTGTCTGACATTATAGGGAAGGAGATGTACTCCTTTGTCGACAGGGGTGGGGATACACTTGTCTTGAGGCCGGAGCTCACTGCTGCAGTTGTGAGGTTACTAATCTGTGCGAAGCTTAGCTTGCCGGTGCGGCTGTTTACCGTCGGTCCGGTGTTTCGTTACGAGAGGCCGCAAAAGTGCCGCCAGAGGCAATTCCACCAGATTAATTATGAGCATTTCGGCGCGAATGATCCCACGGCTGACGCGGAACTCATAGCACTTGCATGCGACATCATCGATGCCTTGCGTCTTCGCAACAGCGTACATCTTGAGGTAAACTCCCTGGGCAGTCAGGAGAGTATTGCGGCGTACAGGGGTGGCTTGCTTGAATACTTCAACAAGTGTAAACATGACCTTTCTCAGGACAGTCAGAGGAAAATGCATACGAATCCTCTGAGGATTCTGGACTCCAAAGATCCTACAGACATAGCGGTGTTGCGTGAGGCTCCGCTCATAGAGGATTTTTACGACATGGCAACGACGAAGTTTTTTGGCAGCATGTTGCACCAGCTTGATAACCTTGGCATACAGTACCGCGTAAACCCACAATTGGTCAGAGGGCTTGACTATTACTGTGGTACGGTTTTCGAATTTAAAACTACGGACCTCGGCTCGCAAGACTCGGTGATCGCAGGAGGGCGATACGATAAACTGGTCGCCTCGATGGGTGGTGACGATGTTCCGGCTGTTGGCTTCGCGGGCGGCTTGGAGAGATTGGCAGCCTTGATTGACTACGAGCACAAGCCGGAGTTCTGTGTGGCTTTCCTCACACTGAGTGAGGAGGCCGTAAGATGTGCCATGCGTTCTGCGCGCAAGATGCGGGGCAATGGGATTAAGGTCCTATGCGACGGTGCTGTAGAGCGGCTAAAGAAGAGTATCAAATCTGTGGATAAGTCTGGCGCCGATGTCGCAATCATACTAGGAGATAAAGAAATCAGCAAGGGCACCGCGATCTGCAGGCACATGGCCACAGGCGCCCAGGAGGTGGTCAACGTACATGACCTTTGCTCCTATGTATCAAGATTACGCGAAGAAAGCAGCACCCAAGGAAGCCCTTGACCCATCTTCTCCAAGACCTCTAACCACTCTCCCCGCCGCCCCTCAGACTTCTCCTTATTTTTTCTGGTTCCGCCGCGTGGCGTCTTGGATCAAATCGCGTAGGGTTTGCAAATCGCTCACCCCGACCAACACGGTATCCCCAACTACGACCGAGGGGGTGCCTCCAATGTTCAGCCGCTCAGCCAACTCTCTAGTTTCGGCCAGCATGGAGCCGATCTTCTCCTCGTTCTGCTCTAGCGATTTCTTGAAATCTTCCTCCTTGACACCGATAGACTGGACGATCTCCAGGATCTCAACGTCCGTGAACCTCTTATCGTAGCCTAGAGCCGCATAGTAGAAGTCCAAGTACTTTTCCGGGTTGATAAAGTGTACAGCAAGAGCAGCGCGCGCAGCCAGGGTGGAAGCCTCACCCAGTGCTGGAAGATCCCTAAAGACCATGTGCACCCTACCGTCCGCGAGAAGTTGCTTCATATGGGACAGCATGGCCTTACAATACCCGCAGGAGAAGTCGAAAAACTCCACCAGGAGCACCTTGCTCTCCTTGTTTCCGAACGATGGGTAGGAGTCATCGTTGAGCGCCTCCCTGTTCTCTAAGACCTTTTTGCGCATCTCAGCCTCGTTCAGCGCGACTTGCCCCTTGCTGAGTGCAGTTATCACCTTGTTGGGATTTTTGTATATATACTCTTCAATTATAGCCTCGAGTTCTTCACGGTTCTGATGCTTTACACCAGAGACCAACCTGCTGATTAGCGGAAAGCTTGCGACCAGCACTATCAGGCTTAACAAGCAAAAAATTCTGGCCATAAACACCTCCCAGCCCAAAGTCGGCACAACGCGACAGTGGGTGCTCTAACATGGATTGGTGGCGGAGTCAAGAGCTGCATACTTATGGGCAGCCAGGGACGGGTGGGAAACGCATTTTCCCTCGGGTGAAAGGGCACGGGTCTATTTGTGATAACAAGGGTAGGTTGTATTGGGTACCGCACAATCGCGTTACGAGCAGGCAAAACACTTAGTACACCCAAGCAGGAATTTAATTGTTGTAAGTGGTATTATGTTTCATGCAAGGAAGGTATAATCGGCAACGTGATAACCTGTGAGTATGAAATTGCATCTCGGTGCTAACATGTGGTTGGGTGTGTGCTGCTCCATGGTCCTGCTTATGGTTCTTGTGGGAGGTTTGACCCGCCTCACTGGCTCGGGCCTATCCATAACTGAATGGCGGCCCGTCACTGGTGTGATTCCCCCGATGAGTCGCGAAGCCTGGCTGCAGGAGCAGGAGAAATACATGCGGACGCCCGAATACCGGCACATAACCATAGGCATGTCACTAGAGGATTTTCAACGCATTTACTTGATAGAGTATGTGCACAGATTGCTCGGCAGGATACTGGGGGCAGTGTTCTGTGTGCCGCTGCTTTACTTCGTAATTCGGCGGAAGATACGTGGTACTCTAGCCATAAAGTTGTGCGCAGTGGCATTATTGGGTGGAGCACAAGGTGCTATGGGGTGGTTCATGGTCAAGAGCGGGCTCGCCGATATCCCATACATCAGCCATTACAGATTAGCTGGTCACCTATTCCTTACGGTCCTGATCTTTTCCGTTTTGTGGCACAGCTTTTTGTGTGGGGTGGGTGTGCGCAGTGCAGTTGTGTTGACCAGAGGGAAGTTTTTTTCTGCGGCGACTGTGGTTGTATTGGTGACGCTGCAGATAGTTTTGGGCGCCTTGGTGGCCGGGTTAGATGCAGGAATGATTTACAACACCTTCCCGCTCATGGGTGGGATGCTAGTGCCAGAGGAGCTGCTTTCGGTGGAGTTGTGGCGGGGCGAGTTTTTGTACAACCCGACGGCAGTGCAGTTCCTGCACAGGCTTGGGGCCTTGGTTGTGGTGCTTTGTGCCGGATTGCTGTTGGTTTCTACCCGAACCCGAGGGGTCACGCTATTCCTCGCCTGTATTGTAGCGCAGTTTTTGTTCGGTGTGGCCACGCTGCTTAGCGTCGTCAACATATACCTCGCATCCATGCATCAAGTAGCAGGCTTTATTGTGCTTGCAGCAGGAATATACATGTTGTGCGAGTTCAGAGTTTCTGACAAGGGCTTGTGCTCCTAGGTTGCTTTGTGTTAAGGTACCCGTTGTCTTTTTGTACTTGTGGTAGCGTTTGTGGATATTATGAGTATACAGAAAAAGAAAGGCAATGAGAAGATAGTGTGCCTCACTGGGTATACGTTCTCTATGGCGCGCATTCTTGATGAGTACTGTGATCTCATCCTTGTGGGAGATTCAGTGGGCATGGTCGTTTATGGTATGGAATCCACACTGCAGGTGACTGTGGATATGATGATTGCTCATGGAAAGGCCGTTGCCAAGGCGAAACACAGAGCTTTGGTCGTCGTGGACATGCCGTTTGCAAGCTACTACGCCCCCAGAATCGCATACAAGAACGCTGCTAGAATCCTGAGTGAAACCGGATGTGATGCTGTGAAGCTTGAGGGCGGGGTGGACCTTGTGGAGACTGTGAACTTTCTGGCGGCACGGGGCATACCAGTCATGGCACATGTAGGGCTCATGCCGCAACGTTTCAAGCAGTTGGGAGGATATAAATGTCAGGGGAAGACTGATAGCTCCAGGGCTGCCATCATGGAAGACGCAAAGGCTGTGTGTAAGGCGGGGGCATTTTGCGTTTTGCTCGAGTGCGTAAGTGCTACGCTTGCGGATGAGGTGACCAAAGCGTTACCAGTTCCCACCATTGGCATAGGTGCTTCCGTGTCCTGTGATGGACAGATTCTTGTAATCGATGACATGCTTGGATTTTCGTGTGGCTATCCAAAATTTGTGAAGGCATTTGCCGATATGGAGCAAACAGTGCGTGATGCCGTATCCAACTATGCAAGGGAAGTGAGGAACGGAACATTTCCTGGCAGCGAGCATTGCTACAAATAGGCTGCAGTAGGTTTTTCCGGTAGGCTAGGACAGTTATGTCCCCCCATAATTACCCGGGTCCGGGGACTGTCTTTACGTAGCGGTATTACGGAGCTTATACGCTTTGCTAGTGGTTGTCGGGATTCTTATCACTTGAGCATCCCTAAAGGCTGGGTTTGCGCTATGATCGGCGAGTATGACTATGCCCCCCCGCTCAACGCGTGTTAGGATCAAGTTTTGTATCAGGGTGACGGTTTCCGAGTCCAAATTTGCGAACGGTTCGTCCACTATCCAAACCCGCGTATTGGATATCAAAAGCCTGGATAGGGCCACTCTCCTCTGCCACCCGGAGGACAGATTTTTGAATCGCGCACCAAGCACGGGGTTTAGTCCAAAAAAGCACAATGCCGCGTAAACAAGTTCGCTTGTACCCTTGCATTCTCCCCAAAATTCCAGGATATCCTCCACCATCATGTTAGGACTGCAGGCGTTTTTGTGACCCACATAGGTGATCTGCGATATGCAGCTGCTGTAGCTCGTGATGTCTTCTTCGTAAAGCGTGATGCTACCCGATGCTAGTGGTACCAGCCCTACCATCGCTCTGAGGAGAGTTGTCTTACCACTGCCGTTACCCCCGGTGATCAGGATTAATGAGCCGTTTTTTGTCGTAAAGCTGAGGTCCCGAAACAATATCCGATTGTTTCGGGTACAGGAAACATTTGCGCACTCTAACACTCTACTTCCTACTGTGATTAACATGGTTCATAAATTAACTCAACTTCCGCGCCACACGCACGTAATTTCTCTTCTATCATTTCGTATCCCCGATTTAAGGCTTGTACGTTACTAATGGTTGTAGTGCCTTCAGCCGCCAAGCCTGCTAACAGCAATGCGGCCGACGCACGCAGATCGGTCGCCTCTACTGCCGCCCCGCACATTTGTGGTACTCCGCAAATTTCCGCGGTATTGCCGTGAACCAGTATATTTGCACCCATTTTTGTAAGCTCTCGGGTATAAGAAAAGCGGCTTTCGAAGATGTGTTCGTGAATTTGAGATGTGCCATCTGCTGAACACAATACCGCAGCAAACTGGGCTTGCATGTCACTCGGGAATCCAGGGTATGGCGCCGTATTCAGAACCAGTGGCTTTAGGGGAGTATCGCGACGCGATACTACCACGCCGTCGGGTGCATCCGCGACTTCCCCACCGATATTTTCCAGTTCGTGCGCGAAGCAACCCAAAGTCTCAGCGCTTGCACCGACCATATGTAGTCGTCCCTGCGTCAGGATAGCAGCTAGCGCGTAAGTCCCGGCCTCCATCCTATCCGTGATTATCGTGTGGGTGCAGCTGGATAACTTCCCCACACCGCAGATGGTGAGGGTTCTTGTGCCAATTCCCGAAATCTGTGCGCCAGCCTTGACCAAAAAGTGAGCCAGGTCAGCGATCTCTGGCTCGATAGCCGCATTTTTTATTGTTGTAACCCCATCAGCCGTTACTGCCGCCATCAATACGTTTTCCGTTGCCCCCACGCTCACGGATCGGAAGTCAATGTCGCACCCCACCAATCTGCCGTTGGAGTAGCACTTTATGTATCCAGAACACACATCCACCTCGGCGCCCATTTTCGCCAGGGCCCACAGGTGCATGTCCAGCGGCCTGTGCCCTATGCTACACCCGCCCGGCAGTGCTATTTCGGCTTTGCCCATCCTTGCGAGGACAGGGCCCAAAGTGAGGCAGGAAGCCCGCATTTTTGATGTGGTCTCGCACGGGGCGACCCATTTTCTGACTCCACTGCAGTCGACCTCGATTCTGTGGCTTGCCTTCTCGTGTGGATTGCGAAAAAAGTCCACCGTGCCGCCAAAACCAGCTATGAGCTCGGACATCACTGCAACGTCCAATAGGTCAGGTACATTCTCCAAAGTAACGCGGCCGTCGAGCAAAATACATGCGGCCATGACTGGCAAAGCGGAGTTCTTTGCCCCATTTACCAAAACCTTGCCAGAAATGGGGTTGCACCCCTTCACCTGCAACGAGGCTAACACCGCAGCTAGCCCACTATTGGCAATGTTACTCCGTCCTGCCCCATATACTTTCCGTCTACCTCGTCGTACGAAGCGCAACACCTCTCGTTGCCAGACAAAAAAATGAACTGGCACGCACCCTCAAACGCATATACCTTGACGGGCAAAGGCGAGGTGTTGGAGAACTCCAAAGTGACGTAACCCTCCCAGCCAGGCTCAAGAGGAGTAACGTTTATGACTATCCCGCATCTCGCATAGGTGGACTTTCCCACGCATATGACGATGACATCCTTGGGGATCCGGAAATACTCAACGGTTTTTGCCAACATGACGCTATTTGGAGGGACTATGCACACATCGGTTTCCTTATCAATAAAGCTATCCGTGGAGAAATTTTTGGGGTCTATGGTGACGGAGTGCGCATTGGAAAAAATCTTAAATTTGCTATCAACCCTGGCGTCGTAGCCATAGGAGGAAAGGCCGTAGGAGAGCACCCCTACACCCTCTTTATGGGCTACGAAAGGGGATATCATGCCCTCCATGAGCGCTTTCTCTTTTATCCAACGATCGGACATCACTGCCATGACAAACTTCCATGCCCAGGTGCATAAATCCAGCGTCGGATTCTATAACCAATTACCGGTAAACGCAAGCTAAAACTCAAGAGGTGTCCGCAACCTTTGCAGCCTTGGTAGGCTATCGTGATGTGGTGTCGCGGTCAATATTTTGCGTGTTCATGGTCTTCGTCGTCACTGCCATGTGTTGTGGTGTTTTGCGTATAGACTCGGCTAACGGGCGATAACGACCCAGAACCCTGGTACTAATTTGCGTCATTGGCGTATGAAGTTTCCCTGGAATTGATGCCCTGTTGAATACGTGTAGTGCACAAAAAACTTGCAGAGTGGTTACCTGCGATCTAGAACTTTCTTGGTGCCTTTCTTAGCCCATTATAGAGTGTTACATGCTCTAATGCAGGCACTGAAAACTTGTGCCATGTATGCTCACTACCAGGGTGCGCGTTTCCTTACGTGCCAAATTGCCCGGGTTACACCTTGCTGAACGTGTGCAAGGCTACTTGTGGGAGTTCCTGTATGGTGGCGTTATGGCGTGGTAGACTGCTACCCTGCATTTACACATTGGTCTCCAAAGTGCATGGTTTTTGGCGCGTGTACGTGGAGAGATTTGGCAAACGCACGTTGCGCATTGTTGGTAGAAGGCTGCGTTTTGGCGCATGCATGTCCCGGTGGCTGCGGGTTGACTAAAGCCATGAGTGATGAGTACGACTTATGTACAGTGTTCCGGATGCTACAGTTAGCTGGGGAAGTCGAAAATAATATTTCTCTTGCAATGCTACATATTAGGAGATAACCTCGGGGCGCCTATGGTTTTTCAACGTGGAGCTTTGTTCTCCGGGTTGGTGGCCTTGGCTGTTTGTCTGATATAAGGTTTTTTTGATGTCTCAGTTAGTGGATGAGAAGGCGTTCTACACCGGTCATGTTAAGTGGTTTAGCGTGGAAAAGGGATATGGGTTCATCTGTAAGGATGGTTCCGATGATGGTGGGTCCAGTAGTTCCGGCTTCGGGCGGGGTGGTCAGGATGTATTTGTCCACATTACGTCGCTACAGAGGAGTAGGATTGAGAACCTCAGAGAGGGACAGAGGGTGCGGTACCAGCTTGATGAAAGCGGCGGTAGGGTCTCTGCTGTTAATTTAGAGGTGCTCTCTGAGTAGGTTTTATACCTGCCCTGCGTGCTAGGTGTGAAGCTTGAGTTGTTTGGGGGGTTTTGTGCTGCCTTCGGTGGCGCGCTTGGTCTGGTGTTCTGCTGAATCTCTGGGTGCTTGGGGCCGCAGGTTCGGTTTTACTTCGGAGGTCTTTGCCTTCCCTTGGCGCGTAGGTCCTGGCGGGCTATCCTGGCTGTTGCTCGGAGGCCTGTTGCTGTCTTCTTTTCTTATCACCGTCCTGTCTTACTGGGCGGTGCGCGCGTGGATGCAGTACAGAAAGGGTGAACTTGGTTTCAGGTTTCAAGCCCGTGTGGTGCTTGTGTCCACAGTTGTGGCTATTGTTCCTACTGCCCTTGTGTCGGGATTTTCCTCGCTGTTTTTCGATTTCGGTATGAGGTCATGGTTCCGCGATAGTGTTGGGCCTGCGTTCTCCTCCTGTTCTGGTGCCGGTGTTAACTGCAACATGGAACGTCTGTCCGCCGTGCTTAGCGCGGACGCATCGCGTTTTTTCAGGTACCTTGGTGGCGATGTAGACTCCACTGCGGCGCGGGAGAAAATGGAGGAAGGGATCGTTTTGTTCGATTTTGCAGAGGTACTGCTTATCAACGGTGGTGAGGTTCTTGCTTCTACTACTCATGTAGTGCCCGCTAAGGCCGATCAAGTTCCTGTAGGTAAACTCAAAAGCATGCGGGCTGGAGAAACTTTGATTCATGGCTGTCTCATGTACGCGCTTGTGCCTGTTGAGTCTCCGTCCGTTACACACGTTGCAGTGGCGCGCATTTTACCGCAGGGGCATAACAAGGACACCCCGGACGTGTCTGACTATAAAAAAGACCTAAAGCTGCAACTGTCCATATTGCAGATACAATTTTCATTGGCGCTTCTTTTCCTTTTCTTGGTAGTGTTGTTTGTGGTGATATGGTTAGGTGTGGGCTTCTCTAGGAGTATTGCTGGGCCGCTGTTGCACCTGTTGCGCGCCACAAAACAAGTTCAAGGTGGTGACTTTAGCTTCAAAATTGAGGCCAAAGGTGAGAAAATGGGCGAGGAAATGGCGACCGTAGTTAACGCATTTAACGCGATGGTAGAGCAGCTCGGCTTGCAGCGCCTACAGCTGGAGAGTGCATACAAGGAAATAAACAGTCGGAGGGAACTTATAGAAACTGTCCTTTCTGGGGTGTCCTCTGGTGTCATGGCACTTTCCGCTTCTGGTGAGTATGTAACTCTGATGAATGACAGGGCTCAGGAGCTTTTGTGCTTCACTGGGTCATGTGGGCCGATGGATGCGATCTTCCCGGAAGTTCGGGATTTCACTGATAAACCTGAAGACAAGCAAGACATCACGATTGCGCGGGGGCAGAAGTCATTACTGCTGTCTGTGCACATCAAAAGGCTAAACGTCCAGGGTCTCATTATCACCTTCGATGACATTTCAGGGCTTGTTGAGGCTCAGAGGAAAGCGGCATGGTCTGATGTGGCGCAAAGAATAGCGCATGAGATCAAGAATCCGATCACACCAATTTACTTGGCAGCTGAGAGGTTGGGCAGTAAGTATGCGGAGCAGATAGTATCGGATCGGGAGATGTTTTTGAAGTATACTGACACCATAGTGAAGCATGTTTCGAATATAAGCGGAATAGTTGACGAGTTTGCCAAATTCGCCAGGATGCCCAGTCCTGTGTTTGATGTACACGATATCTGTGCACTGATTAGGGAAGTAAGCTTTTTGTCGGGACAATTTGGCAAGAAGTCAGTGCACTATGAACTTGACCTTCCGGATGAAGAGGTATCCGTGCTTTTGGACAGGGAGCAAATTTCACAAGTTTTTATCAACATATTCAAGAATTCTTGCGAATCGATAGACGCAAAAGAGGAAGTTGATAACGGCCACATTATGATAACCCTTGCTAAGGATCAGGGGGGCATTACTGTTGAGTTGCGAGACAATGGTGTAGGCTTTCCCGAGGATCTCATAGCCAGACTTACGGAGCCGTATGTCACTACGCGTGAGCACGGTACGGGGTTGGGCTTGGCTATTGTGAAGAAGATTTTGGATGAGCACGGTGCGTATATCAGTTTCCAAAACCCGAAAGAAGGTGGAGGTACTGTACTGATAACTTTTTTGTTAAGTGAGCAGAATAGTGTTGGTTTGCTCGACTGACGAATTGGCCAAATTCTGCACGCAGGTGTTGCGTGATAGGCCTGAAAGTTTGGCTATTGATACAGAATTTGTCAGAAGCTTTAACGACTATTATCCCAAGTTATGTCTGTTGCAGATTGCATACCAGAATGGGCAATGTGCGATTGATGTACTCGATGAAAAGCTAGACCTCACTCCGCTGCAGGAAGTGTTTGACGATGAGGGGATCTTTAAAGTTTTTCACGACTGCCGCCAGGATTTGGATGCGTTGTCTCAGAGGTTTATGCGCTTGCCAAGGCCAATTTTTGACACTCAGACAGCCTCGATGCTGTGCGAGTATCATGACAATTCTGTGGGCTACTCGAAGCTTGTGGAACAACTTCTTGGGGTGAAGCTCAATAAGTTATTGTTCAAGAGAGTGGACTGGTCGTACAGGCCATTATCAGCGGGCAAAGTGCGTTACGCCCTGGATGACGTTATCTATTTGCACCAGCTCTACGCAATATTGCGGGATATGCTGATTGCGAAGGGGCGACAGGGATGGTTTCTTGAGGAGATGTCCAGCATTGCTGAGGTCTCTGTGGAGAACTACAACTCCCTGTTGGAGGGAATGGGGTTCTTCTATGAGCTCGAGGAATCAGAGGCCATTGTTGCCAGGTCGATAGTAGAGTGGCGGGAGAAAGTGGCCCGGCTATTCAATGTTAATAGGAACATCGTCATGAATTCCAAGAGCATACTTTCTGCCACTCGGGATTTCATTTGCAACCGGGATGAAAAGGTCCTGAACACACACGTCGGGGTCTCGTACTTGCAAGACTTGCCCTTCAGCCTGTCGAGCATACTAGAGTGTAATGCGAACAAGAAGTTGGGATTGTATAAGCTGGTGGACCACGGTAAGCCCGTTGTGAATGCGCTGTTAATCCTGCTCAGCAGCATATGTAGGGAGCATGGGATCTCACAAAGGCTGGTTTCTTCCAAAGTTGAGCTTGTAAAGTTTGTGAACAAGATGCCCAGCAATATCATGCGCGGCTGGCGGTACGAATTTTTCGGGTGTAAGGTGGAGAAGTTTATCGAAGGGGGGACTCGGCTAGTCTTTTCGGTAAAAAATACGGGAGATGAAGTAAAACTTGTTGTGAATACGGAATAGCTTTATGATCCCGTGGCGTGCGGCGTGGGGACTGCTTAGAGAGGGAAAACAGCCCAGCGTGTCCTGACCCCTAATGGCATGGTTACGAGTGTTCCTCGACCATTTTCAGCCACGCTTTCTCGTCCATGACCTGGATATTCAAGTCGAGTGCTTTCTCATACTTGCTACCTGGGTTGCTTCCTACGACGAGTAGTCCGGTGCTTGCAGATATGGAGCTACTTACCTTTGCTCCAAGGCGCTCAGCTTTAAGCTTTGCTTCCGTCCTTGACATGCTCTCAAGAACGCCAGTGAACACTAGGGTCTTGCCAGCGATGGGAGAGGATCTGCGCTGTTCGTGTGGGGCTTCGTCCAGAATGTTGAGCTTCTCCTTCAAGGACCTGAGTGCCGCGAGGTTCTCTTCGACGGAGAAAAACGTTTTGAGCGAAATGGACCCCTTTTCTCCCAGCCCATGGATTTGTTCGGCAATCTGCTTCCATGTCAGCGATAGCATAGATTCATGCCAGTTCTCGTAAGATTTATAATGCTCCGCAACGATTTTTGCTGTGCCTCTTCCTATAAACCTAATACCGAGTGCGAATATGAAGTTGCTCAGCCTAATTGCGGAGCTATGCTTTATTGTGGCTAGTAGGTTTGCGACTGACTTTTCGCCCCACCCGCGCATTTTGCTAAGGTTGACGAGATGTAGCTTCTCTTCCAGGAAGAAAATGTCCGCTACGTTACCTATGAGCCCCTCGCTGTGGAAAAATTCTATCTGCTTTTCGCCCAGACCGGCTATGTTCAGTCCATCTCTAGATGCAAAATGCTTTACCCTTTCCAGTACCTGTGCGCTGCAAGATAACGCTGCAGTGCAGCGCAGAGCGACCTCACCTGGCTCTTGATGCAGCGGGCCACCGCATGAAGGGCAGTACTCGGGAAACACAAACTTTTTTAAGGTGCTGACGCGGAAACTTTTATCTACATCCACCACCTGCGGGATTACTTCCCCAGCGCGCTTGACTATGACGAGGTCACCTACCCGTATATCTTTTCGCTCGATTTCGTTTATGTTGTGGAGACTTGCCCTTGAAACTAAAGTTCCGCCGATATTTATGGGATCTAACTCTGCGATGGGGGTAACAACTCCAGTGCGGCCGACCTGTACTGCTATGCTCCGCAACCTGGTTCTTGCTTCTGTGGACGGGAACTTGTGTGCTATGGCCCACCGCGGTGACTTCCCGGTTGCTCCAAGGAGTTTTTGTATTTCTATGCTGTTTACTTTGTACACGACTCCGTCTATGTCATAGCCCAACTCTCCCCTGAGGCTGTAGATCTTCTCGTAAAACTCCACAGCCTCTTTAATGTCGTCGGTAAAGCACACTTTCTCGTTTGTGTGGAACCCCCACTTCGCTAGCTGCTTTAGGGTTTCTTCCTGAGTTGCAAGCCCGCTATTCACTGCGGAGTAGGCAATATACCGTAGGTTACGTTCTTCAACAATCTTGCGGTCAAGCTGACGAATAGAACCCGCAGCGGCGTTGCGCGGGTTCGAGAAGTTGCAGGATTCCTTTAACTTCTCGAAGTCCTCATGATGCATGTATATTTCTCCGCGCACCTCGATGATTTCAGGCGCGTGGTCCAGCTTGTGTGGCAAATCTCGGATTGCCATTGCGTTGTTAGTGATATCTTCCCCAAGGTGCCCATTGCCCCGTGTTGCCACCTGGACCAAAGCGCCGTGTCGGTACAGCGCAGAAAAGGACATCCCGTCCATCTTCAACTCGCACGAGACACTAAGGGCATCTTCGGGGCCCAACTCGAGTAGACGCTTCACCCTGGCAATGAACTTTTCCACGTCCAATACGGTGAAAGCGTTTTCTAAGGACAGCATGGGCTCCAAATGCCTAACTTTGGCGAACCTTGCATCCACCTCCGAGGCGCCCACATTATCCTTATAGTCGTCGTAGGGCTGAATTTCAGGGAACTCCCTCAAAAGCCTCTTCTTTTCCCGCACCAGAAGATCATACTGATGGTCGGTAACCTCCGGCGCGTCGAGCCCGTGGTAGAGGGTATCGTGGCGGCGCAGCTGCGCGTTCAGGTCAGCGAGTTTCTGCCTTGCACGTACAGGCATAGCACCCTCCCGTCAAGCTATGATGTCCTTGCTCTGCAATAGTGCACGCAACTCCCCACTGTGGTACATCTCGCGTACTATGTCGCATCCGCCAACGAACTCCCCTTTTACGTACAGCTGGGGTATGGTTGGCCAATTTGCAAACCTCTTTATTCCTTCCCTAAGCTCCGGGTCCCTTAACACGTCTACGTCCTTGAACTTGACACCCAGCCGCGTTAGTGCATCTACAACCACTCCGGAAAAACCACACTGCGGCGCGAAGGACGTGCCCTTCATGTAAAGCACGACATCACTACTTGCTATCTCGTCCCTGATTCTGTCTGTGACAAGATCACTCTCCATCTTGCTCCTCTACCTCTGTCTGTATCTGCAGCGCATGCACATCTATCCCACTCAGCGCAGCGTACACCATTCTATGCTGCTCGAGTCTGGATTTCCCTGAAAAATCGTCGGACACAATCCTAATCGAATAATGCTCGTCGTCATCGGCTAGGCGACCTACGCGCACCGCTCCCCTCGGAAAAGCGCTACTGAGTAACTCCTGTATCCTAGAAAGCTCGACAGCCATGGCGAAAAACCTGCAACGCGCCGGATTGTAACACGTTTTATTTGTTCGGTAAACATTGACCCGTTCCTAGCGCTTGCCGCGCGTTCAGGCTGGGCAGTAGCGGTTGGGAGTTGGCCTATCGAGCAGCTTCCGGGTTTGTTAAGATCAGAGCGGATATCTGTTGCCAGAGGCTCACGGTCATCGCCCCGGTGACATGCATGACCATCTTTCCGTTCTGGTCGAACACAAACGTTTCCGGTACTCCAGTAACACCCAGCCTTTTCAATGATTCGCCTGAATTGTCGGTAGCTACAAGCACATAAGGATTGCCGTGCTTTTCCAGCCAGGTGAGCGTTTTTTGGACTACGTCCAAGTACGCAACTCCGTATATGTCCACTTTACTGTTCGCTGCAATATTCATCCATATAGCGTGTTCTGCGAGGCAGGTCGCACACCAAGATGCGAACACATTTATGACGTACACTCCCTTGCCTCTTATACTGTCTGTGTCTAGCTCGCTGCTGGGCCCGAGTATGGTTGGCAGGGTTATACGGTAAGACGGTGCAGTACTGCGCTTATAATATACCCAAAGTAATGCGGATGACAACGCGCAGAACAATGTAAGCGCTACAATCCCTACGATACGCATTTGACACCCCACCTAAGCAAAGAATTCCTTGAGTTCCCTTATGTGTGTAATCTCCGTGACCTCAATCGTAATACCGCTTCCTTCCTTGCTCCCCCCGGGTACTATGGCTCTCCGAAAACCAAGCTTGGTGGCCTCTCTGAGTCGTAAAACTGCATTGGAGGCGCCTCTTACCTCTCCCGATAATGCAACCTCTCCGAACACAACCGTGGAGGGGGGCATTGGAGACTTGGTAACGCTGGACATCAAAGACGCCGCGATTGCAAGGTCGGACGCTGGGTCACATATCCTGAGCCCACCCGCTATGTTTAGGTACACTTCCTTGTCGGCCAGAAACATATCGCATCTTGCACTCAGCACTGCCAACACCATCGCCAGACGGTTCATGTCCCAACCTACTACCGCGCGCCTGGGGCTAGGCACATACGTGTTAGCAATTAGGGACTGTACCTCCACCAGTATGGGTCTAGAACCCTCCATTCCCGCAAACACCGCACTTCCGGCAATGCCTCGTTCAGACGCTTGCCCTAGGAAAAGCATGGAAGGGTCCAGAACCGGCATCAGGCCCAGCTTTGACATCTCAAAGACCCCCATCTCGTTTGTGGGCCCAAACCTATTTTTGATTGTACGCAGGATACGAAGCTGGTTTGTGTTGACGCCTTCGAAATACAGAACCGTATCTACCAGGTGTTCTAGAGTCTTAGGTCCGGCAATCACCCCTTCTTTGGTTATCTGACCCAGCATAAACAGTCCAATGTTGCGCTGTCTTGCCAGCATGATTAACTTGTGCGCACACATCCTAACCTGCAGCACTGTACCTGGGGATGAGGCAACTTCCTCGTCGTGCATAGTTTGGATTGAATCTACCACCAAAAAGTGAAAGGCTTCTGCGCGTACAGCACCTAAAACCGCGCTCAGGGACGACGTAGCGAGAAGTTTTACCCGTGCCTCGTTAATACCGAGTCTGCGGGCCCTGGTCCTGATCTGAGTTATGGACTCCTCGCCTGAGGCGTACAGACACCCGTATGATTGTTGCGCCAGAGAGGCAAAAACCTGGAGCATCAAAGTGGATTTGCCTATGCCTGGTTCTCCCCCAACCAAGATGCTACTACCTGCGACTATGCCTCCTCCCAGTACTCTGTCCAGTTCCTCGATACCGGTGCGAAATCGCTGCACGGACTCTGCTTCATCGTTGTGCAGTGGCAGGATTTCAGGATTGCAGGCCTGCGTGTGCGCGGCAGATTTGCTCTTTGTGATAATTTCTTCTGTTATGCTGTCCCATGCGCCGCAGACAGAACACTTACCTGTCCATCTGTGGGTCTTATTCCCACACTCTTGGCAACAATAGCTGACTTTTGTAGACACAACTTTACTCACCCCACTCAGGGTTGGATGTTACACCAAAAGGCGACAGTTTTCCAAGAACGAGAAGTTTTTCTTCATACAGCCAACTTCTTGCCTTCACTGAAGGCAGATTGAGAGTGCAGGGGTGATCTACCTACAGACCAAAATTGTTGAGAAATACACTAATGCCGTGGTAGATGAGCATAAAAGGGGGTCATTTTGATTGACTGAGCGATCCCATGTGTGGTATTGGGGCACAGCGTTGTTAGTGTTATTTTGCGGTTCGTTTGGGATATGGAGCTTCGTGGCGTTGAAGAGGGTTGCGGGGTTGGGCCGGCTTGGGCGAGTAGGAAGTGTATCATTGGCTTTGCGGCGTTCTTGTGGGCCTTCTTCCAGCTGTTTATAGCGTCTCCCGTGCCGTTTTGGCTTGCTTCGCAGTATGGCCTAGGTGCATTGGTGTTTACGGGTTTCAAGGCCCGTGCGATCCATCTGAGCTTTGCGCTGTTTTTGTTATATCTAGTGATGCCCCCGATACGTGGAAGCAAGGAGGCCAGAGACTCTCTAGTTGATTGGCCTCTAGCGCTGCTCGCCGCAGGTGCTGCTGCATACGTCTTTGTTTTCTATGATGACCTGGCTACGCGGATTGCGATGCCGAACACCATGGATTTGGTCGCTGCGGCTTTGGGTGTTCTATTGCTGTTAGAAGCAGCCAGGCGGGCGATTGGGTTCCCGATTATCGTGGTAGCCACCACGTTCCTGCTGTACGCTGTATTTGGGTATCTGTTGCCGGATATGCTGGCACACAAGGGCCACGGCTTCGCGTCTATAGCGTCCCATGAGTGGCTGTCTCCGGAGGGCGTCTTCGGTGTAGCTCTGGGTGTGTCTTGTAATTTTGTGTTCTTGTACGTCTTGTTCGGTGCGCTTATGGACAAAGCGGGCGCGGGGGCGTTTTTCATGAGGCTCTCGTACGCGTTGCTGCGTGGCTCTATCGGGGGGCCAGCCAAGGCCGCTGTGGTGGCTTCTGGGTTCATGGGGATGATGTCTGGGTCCTCGGTGGCGAATACCATCACCATCGGTTCCTTCACGATTCCGCTCATGAAGAAGATGGGTATGCCTCCGGAGAAGGCTGCCGCAGTTGAGGTCTCTGCAGGTATTAATGGGCAGGTGACGCCCCCGGTTATGGGTGCCGCTGCCTTTCTGATGGCAGAGTTTCTGTCGCTTCCTTATTCTGACATAGTGAGGCATGCCTTGATCCCTGCGGTTATGGTATATGTTGGGTTGCTGGTCATCGTTCACCTTGAGGCCTGCAAGCTGCTTGTTGGTCAGGGTGCGAGCAAGAAGGCCCGCCGCGGCGTGAAGTTTTTGGCCCGATTAGTGCCGCTTTTAAGATTTGCGATCTGTGCAGTTTTTGTGGCTGTGCTGTTCGGGTTGGCGGACTTGGTGGTGTACGGGTTGCGCCTGGGTTCGCTGTACATTCCGGGGGTTAAGGCGATTTTCGCCGAGGGCAGCGTGTACATTATCGCGCTGATTTTCGCGGTCATTTACATCGGGTTGCGGCTGTGCAAGAGCGAGCGTGACGGCGATGATGACGGTTTGAGTGCTGGGGATATTGTCAGACAGGGGTTGCATTACTTCGTCCCGGTGTTCATACTGGTGTGGTCACTTATGGTGGAACGGGCGTCAACGCCTCTGGCGTGCTTCTGGACCAACGGCTTCCTAATTTTCATGTTGATGACGGAGAATGTGATTCTGTCGGTGCGGAAGGGCAAGTTTTCTGCAATTCTTCCTGACTTGTGGCTGGGTGTACGCAACGTGTGCTCCGCTATGGTGGCGAGCTCTAAGAACATGCTGCCTGTGGCTGTTGCTACGGCTACTGCTGGCATAGTGGTGGGTACGGTGGGGCTGACCGGGTTTGGTCTCACCATAGGTTCCTTCGTGGACGAGCTTGCTGGGGGCAGCGTATTTACTGCGCTGTTGGCCGCCGCAGTGATTTGTATAGTATTGGGTATGGGTATGCCCACTACCGGATGCTACATAATAGTTTCAACCCTAGTAGTGCCAGTTTTAGGTGTGGTAGCACACAAGAACGGGTTGTTTGCGCCTCCAGTTGCGTTGCATTTGTTCGTGCTTTACTTTGGCCTGATGGCTGACGTCACCCCGCCAGTTGGCATTGCCTCTTACGCTGCTGCGGCCATAGCGTCCGCAAATTCCTTCAAGACGGGTGTGCAGTCGTTTTTGTACAACGTGAAGACCATGGTTGTTCCATTCATGTTTGTGTTTAACGATGATATCATTCTTCACAGCGTGGAGAATGTATGGGAGGCAATTGTCAGTATTGTACTGGCCTTTGTGAGCATAATTGCGCTTTGCGCCGGGATGCAGGGATATTTTGTCAGGCGTAACCACGTATACGAGTCTGTGCTCTTCATTGCTATGGGTGTGACGCTCATAATGCCGAACTATGTTGCAGGGGTGTTCATGGGTAATCGTGAGGAAATTCCCCTAACAGTAATCGAAGAGAACGTGATTTCCGTCAGGGTCAAGGACGCCATAAGGGTGGAATACGAGCGCGCAACAGGTGGTAGTGATGGGCCTGGCAAGAGAGGGTACGTTGTGGTGCCCGTCAAGGAAAGTTTTGAAGGCAGCGTTGCCGGCGTGATCAGTCGCAGGATTGGGGTCGTGGCAGCCGGGCTCAAGGACGGACGTTTGCTGGTTTCGGACGTAATCGTTGGTAGTTATGTGTCTGCTGACGTAAGGAAAGGAGATCTCATCACCGGATTATCCGTGCTGCGTAACAATAACAATGGTAATTATGTCATTGCTCTGTCTCTGCTCGCACTGGCTGCAGTGGTGCTTGTCCAGGCGCGCAGCAGAAAAGTGGTGTGATATAAGGAGATCTGATGTTTCTAGACGCTATAATGGGCCTGACCGTGCTGTTTTTGGCTCTGCTCGGGTTTCTCAGGGGATTCATAAAGGAGGTGTTTGGCATCGCGGGGATGGTAGCGGCTGTGGTGGTGACTGCGAGCTACCGCGGGTACTTCCTGGATATTTATAATGCGCGTATACATTCTGAGATTTTGTCGGCGATTCTGTCTGGCATTACCGTGTTTGTTGGGGTGATGACTTGCGTGGTGCTGATAAACAGTATGGTGGTGAAATTGCTGGGGCCCTTGCGTGGTAACTCGTTGGACAAAGTTGCAGGTTCCGCGCTGGGCATCGCCAAGGGGCTCACTGTTGCTTACTGCATGTTTTTTGTACTCGAGACCTTCTTATACGCGTTCGCCCCGCGATCTCCTGAAGACGGGATGCAGGTTGAGTTGCCTTCGTGGTTCGTCGAGACATATTCCTACAATTTTTTTTCGTTGGTGGGTGAGTATGTGGGGGATATTATTCCGGAACCCATGTATGGAGATATCGGCGTAATCGTGCGCGAGCTGCTGGACAAAGGGCCGGGAAGTAGCGTCGAGGAAGAATTGTGATATTTCTTGATTGTGTCCTGCCGTGGTATATAATACGCCGGTGCTTTTTTCTTCATGGGGGTTCTGGTGCCTTTTTACGAGTTCGCTTTTATCGCACAGCAGGGTCTTACCCAATATGAGCTGGAGGGGCTTTCCAAGGGGTTGTCCGCATTGCTGGCGAAGATAGGGGCCGAGCTTGTAAAGTATGAGTACTGGGGGCTCCTGGACTTTGCGTACAGTATAGCAAAGAGCAACAAAGGGCACTATTGCATGATGTATATACGGGCCGAGCCCGCCGTCATGGACGAGTTCAGGCGCAGAGTCAAGCTCAACGAGGATGTACTCAGGTTTTTGTGTTTGAAGGTAGCTAAGATCTGCGAGGGTAGGTCTGCTATGATGGGTTCCGATCAAGATTAGGAGGTGTCTTGTGCTGCATGGGGGTAATAAAAGAAGAACGGGTGGCGGAGAGTCTGGGAATGCGTACTCTTCCCTGGTGTGTCTGAAGAGGCCGTATTTCAGGAAGTCTAGGTCTTGTCCGTTGGCGCAATGTTCCGACGAGGAAATAGATTACAAAAACCGGGCTCTGCTTTCTAAATTCGTTTCCGAGTACGGTAGGATACTGCCCAGTAGGATAACCTCAGTTTCTTCCAGGAAGCAGAAGCTACTGGCGCGTGCAGTGAAGAGGGCGAGGTTTCTTGCTCTGTTGCCCTATTGCTAATTTTGTAGGTTTTTATGTTATCGGTGATTCTGAAGTCCAGCGTCAGGGGTCTTGGCAAGGCGGGTGAGGTTGCCAGGGTAAAGCCAGGCTACGCTAGGTACCTCCTGGCAGGTGGTAAGGCGGTTCGTGCTACTAAGGGCAATATGGCGCTTTTGGGAGAGAAGCTTGCTCTGATAGAGGAGGAGAACCGCAAGAAGCTCGCTGAGGCTGAGGAGGTCGGTAAGGCACTTGCGTCCGAATGTTTGGTCATGGTTAGGCAGGCTTCCGACGACGGCAAGCTTTTCGGGTCTGTGACTGTGAGGGATGTTGCGAAGCTGTTGTGCGATCTTGGGTATAGTGTGCAGCCTCGAGAGGTGTTTTTTGGGGGGCTGGTCAAACGTACCGGGGAGTATGAGATCAACATAGAACTTCACGCCGACTTGGTTGCTGTGTTGGTGTTGCACGTTGTTAAGAATGAAGCTGATGCCGAGAGAGTTAAGCTGGGTGTTGCCAGGGGTGCTCGGGAGAATCAGGACGGCAAGATAGGGCGGGTGGATGCCATCGCTGAAGGCGTTGCGGACGCCGCTGTGGATGTCGCAACAGATACTGCCGATGCCGATGTGAAAGATGTTGAAGATACTACTGATGTCGAAGATAATGACAGTGTTGTGGATAATGGTGGTGCTGAGAGTGGGGGGTCGTCTTCAACAGAGGCCTAGTCGAAGGGAGGTTTATGGTCGGATATATTAGCGATGTTGGGATAGAGGCGTGCGATGCCGAGGTTGCTGGTGGCATATCGGCGGAATTGGAGAGGCAGAACTCTCTGCTCCAGATGATAGCATCGGAGAACTTTGTGAGCCGTGCTGTTCTGCAAGCGCAGGGCTCTGTGCTCACTAACAAATATGCGGAAGGGTACGCCGGTAACAGGTACTACTGTGGCTGTGCCTTTGTGGATGTTATAGAGAATTTGGCGGTTGAGCGGCTGTGCCAACTGTTCGGTTGTAGGTTTGCAAATGTGCAGCCGCACTCTGGCTCGCAGGCGAATCAGCAGGTTTTTATGGCGCTTTTGAAGCCTGGGGACACGGTTTTGGGCATGTCTCTGGACTGTGGAGGGCACCTGACTCATGGTGCGGCTCCTAATGTTTCTGGGAAATGGTTCAATGCGGTGCCGTACGGAGTGAACCGAGACACTGGTTTGATAGATATGGACGAGGTGGAGTCGATTGCGCTGTCCGCGAAGCCTGCTTTGATAATTGCGGGTGCCTCTTCCTATCCTCGGCAGATAGACTTTCCAGCTTTCAGGGCCATAGCGGATAAGGTGGGGGCGTGTTTGTTGGCGGACATTGCGCACTACTCTGGGTTGATAGCGGGTGGCTGTTATCCTTCTCCCTTCGGTCACGCGCACGTTGTTACATCCACTACCCACAAGACTTTGCGAGGTCCCAGGGGTGGTGTGATCATGACCGATGATGAAGAGATTTACAAAAAGATAAGATCCTCTGTATTTCCTGGTATGCAGGGTGGTCCCCTAATGCACGTCATAGCTGCGAAGGCCGTGGCGTTTAAGGAGGCCCTCGGTCCGGATTTTAGACTGTATACTCGGCAGGTGTTAGAGAACTCCCGTAGGCTTGCAGAGGTCCTATTGTCTGCGGGGTTGCATGTGGTTACCGGTGGGACGGATAGTCACATGGTGGTTCTGGATCTGAGATCCAAGGGGCAGAACGGCCGGGATGTGTCTTCTTCGCTGGAGCGGGCTGGCGTCGTGTGCAACAAGAATGGCGTGCCTTTTGACACTGAAAAACCGTGGGTTACCTCTGGTATCAGGCTTGGTGCCGCGGCGGAGACTTCGCGCGGGCTTGGTGTGCAAGAGTTCGAGGAAATTGGGCGTCTCGTCGTGAGAATAGTTGACGCTATGTCTGCGGGTAAGGAGGACATGTCTGTGGTTGAGAAGGAAGTGAAGGGTGTAGTTAGTGGCCTTGTGCGCAGCCTTCCCATGGCGGCCTTCCCCGTGTGTGAAGTCTGCTGAGGTCCCGTAGGCAGTGGTCTTCTGTCCTGAGTGATGTCCAGGGGTGGGGTGGTCTCTGTTGGGTGTGGATTGGTGCTCTAGCTGGGGGTTTTTCGGGTTAGAAAATATCCCCTTGTCCTGTGGTATTTGTGGTGATTGAAGACAACTCAGCGCTCGATTTGGAGGCTCTTGCCAAGGGGGTTTTGGATGCTTTGCTATCCCTCATAGAAGGGGTTGGGCGCGTTGAGTGTGACAACTATGATGGAGCTGTCAAAGCCGTATGCGGGGGGTCTACCTACCTAATAAGCTGGCACCCGACGTCGTTGCAGATCTGGGTTGCCTCTCCCATCAGCGGGTCTGTGCGCTTCTCTCATGTGGCGGATGAAGGGCTGTGGCGTGATGCAAAGGATGGACGAGAGCTGTTTTCCTTTGTTGAGCGGGAGATACGTGAAGTTTTTGGATTGCCGGAGCAATAGGGTTCCCACGTGAAGGTTTTGCTTTCATACATGAGGCCACACTCTTCGTGTTTTTTACTGGCATACTGTGCGGTCATACTCTCCTCTGGTGCTGTCCTCGCGCTCGGGCACGAGATGCGTGTGCTGTTGGATTACAGTGTTTCCAACGGTGGGATTTCGGGGGTCAAACCGCTCATTATGGTCTTATTCCTGATTGGAATCATGGCCATGAGCTCTTTTTTGCGCATTTGGCTGTCAGGGCGGGGTGCTGAGCTGGTGGTGCTGGACCTTAAAAGGCGGCTGTACGACAAAATTATAAGCCTCTCGCAAAGCGTGTTGGAGCATACTAGCATCTCTGTGCTGATGTTGCGACTAACTACGGACACTGCGGTGCTGCACACTATCCTGAGTGGTAGTGCGTTGGTGGTCCTGCGGAACATCACAGTTTTCGTCGGCAGTGCATCGATGTTGGTTCACACGAACTCCAAGCTGACTGGGTATATTGTGCTGGTGCTGCCCTTGTTGCTGCTGGCTGTGACGTTATTGGGAAAGCGGGTGAAGCGCCGTGCCCTCGCGATGCGAAAAATGAGTGCAAAGGTTGCTCGCTGCGGCGAGGAGACGTGCAGGGGAATAAGCGTAATCCAGGCCTTCGTCGCTGAGGAAGCTGCGAGTTCGAAATTCAACGCTTTGCTGGATGAAACTTTCCGTACTGCAGAGCGATACATACTGTCGCGGGCGTTATTGGTGACCGTGATACTTTTCTTTGTGGGAGGATCCATCGGTCTAGTGCTATGGGTTGGGATTAGGGAAGTGGCTGCCCAGAACATAAGCGCAGGTTCCCTGTTGTCCTTCGTATTTTATGCCGCGTTGGCTGCCGGATCGGTTAATAGTATCGGGGACAATATTCAGGACTTGCAAAAGGCCATAGGGATTTCCGAAGACATATCGCAGTTGCTGGGCATGGATTCTGGAATGGCAGATACGGAGGATTGTGTGGATGCTGTTGGGGTCAAAGAGTCTGTGGTGCTCGATGGAGTGACTTTTTCCTATCCCAGTAAAGCGGATACTCCCGCGTTGAGGGATGTGAGTCTAACCATGCGCAGGGGTGAGAGAGTGGCGATAGTAGGTTACTCTGGTTCTGGGAAGAGCACGATTGCTGGCCTACTACTGCGATTTTACGACGTCAGTTCCGGTAGCATAACCATTGATGGTGTTGACATTAGGCGGCTTTCCCTGCGCAGTGTGAGATCCACATTTTGTATAGTGCCACAGAGACCTATTTTATTTTCTGGTACCATATCGGAAAATATCACCTACGGGGCGGATGGTCGTTACACGGATGAACAGTTGGAGCATGCTGCAGAGAGCGCAAGCATAGCGGATTTCATACATAGCCTTCCGGAAAAATTTGACACTTTTGTGGGCGAACGAGGCATGTGTTTGTCTGAGGGACAAAAGCAAAGGATTGCAATTGCCAGGGCGGTGCTGAGATGCCCGGAAGTATTGATTTTAGATGAGGCAACTTCGGCGCTAGATGCCGATAACGAGAGCAAGGTACAGAAAACGCTATGCGAGCTCATGCGCGGCAAGCTGACGATTATCATAGCACATAGACTATCCACCATAGCTGATGTGGACAAAATAGTCGTGCTGAACAACGGTGTCATGCAGGGGGTCGGCACACACAGCGAACTGATGCGAGATGAAAACGGTCTGTATGCCAAGCTGGTAAAGTTGCAACTTTCCAATCACAGAGAGTGAGAAGCTTGCGTTGCGGTGTTATTCGCAGATTGAACACTGATTGCGGATAGTTTTCGTAGCGGCTGCGTTGCGAATGTGTGGTCGATAGCCGCTCCTGTCCTGGATGACGCGCACTTCGTGTTTATGTGCGCGTATTGGTATGTCACGTGAGTTCTGGTAAACGTTAGTATACGCGTCTCCACTGCGCGTATAGGGGGAGAAAGTTGCTGTTGACTGCAGGGGTGATTATGATACCCTGAGGCATCTAGTTTTTCTGTGTGCGTTGCGGGATGTCCGGGTCTGCGTACGACATTATAGATCACGAGTACGACGTTGTGGTTGTAGGTGCCGGTGGCGCCGGGCTACGTGCTGTTGTAGGCATGGCTGCTCTGGGGCTTTCTGTCGCCTGTGTCTCGAAAGTGTTCCCGACACGTAGTCACACGGTTGCGGCCCAAGGGGGTATAAGCGCTGCTCTCGGTAATGTCTCCAAGGATGACTGGCGGTGGCACATGTTTGATACTGTAAAGGGTTCTGACTGGCTTGGGGATCAGGATGCGATCGAGTACATGTGCAAGAACGCGATGCAGGCGATTGTGGAGCTGGAACACTACGGTGTACCCTTTTCGCGAACTGAAGACGGTAAGGTCTATCAGCGCCCGTTTGGGGGTATGACCACGGAGTATGGCAAGGGTAAGCCCGCGCGTCGTACCTGTGCCGCGGCGGATAAGACCGGCCACGCCATATTGCACACTTTGTACCAGCAGTCCCTGAAGTACAACGTGGAGTTCTTTGTTGAGTACTTCGCGATAGATCTGATAATGAGCGAAGATAGAAATGCCTGCCATGGGGTGATAGCTTGGTCACTCTGCGACGGTACGTTGCACAGGTTCCGCGCACATGCGGTAGTTTTAGCCACAGGCGGGTATGGTAGGGTGTACTTCTCTGCGACCAGCGCACACACTTGTACCGGTGACGGCGGGGGCATGGTTGCGAGGGTTGGACTTCCCATGGAAGACATGGAGTTTGTGCAGTTTCACCCCACAGGAATATACGGCTCTGGCTGTCTGATGACCGAGGGTTGCCGAGGTGAAGGCGGTTACCTGCTGAATTCTGAGGGTGAGAGGTTCATGGAGCGTTACGCTCCGCAAGCGAAAGATCTTGCTTCCCGTGATATTGTGAGCAGGGCAATGACTTTGGAGATACGAGAAGGTAGAGGTGTGGGGCCAAAGAAGGACCACATCTACTTGTCGATAGCGCACCTGGACCCGGACATCATTCACGAGAGGCTGCCTGGGATTAGCGAGACTGCCAGGACGTTTGCCGGGGTTGATGTCACGAAGGATCCGATCCCTGTACTGCCCACTGTACACTACAACATGGGTGGTGTGCCTACTAATTATCATGGCGAGGTTGTGTCACTGAAGGGCGAAGGCAATTACGACGAAGTGGTAGCTGGTCTTTTCGCGATAGGTGAAGCTGCCTGTGTTTCCGTGCATGGTGCTAACAGGTTAGGGTCCAATTCTCTGCTGGATCTTGTTGTTTTCGGTAGGGCTGTCGCACTGAGGGCTCGTGATGTGATTGTGCCTGGGACTCCCCATGCTCCGGTGCAGAGGTCTGCCGAGGAGGCTATCATAGGGAGGTTCGACAGCCTACGTTTTGCGCGCGGTGGCCTAAGGGTTGCTGAGGTGCATGGTAACATGCAGAACGTGATGCAGGAGCACGCAGCGGTCTTCCGCACGGCTGAGGTTTTGAGTGAGGGGAGGCAGAAAATTAGGAAGGTTGCTGCTATGATGAGTGATGTTTCCGTGACGGATAGAAGCATGATCTGGAATAGCGACTTGGTTGAGGCTCTGGAGCTGGCTAACATGATTCCTCAGGCGGTGATTACCATGGACTGTGCTGCAAATCGTACCGAGAGTAGGGGTGCGCATGCGCGCGAGGATTTTCCTGATCGTGATGACAAGAAGTGGATGAAGCACACCATGGCGTGGTACGACGGCAGATCTCATGATGTAAAAATAGATTATAAGAGTGTTGCTGATAGCACGCTGACGGATGAAGTGGAGTTCTTTCCCCCTCAGAAGAGAGTATACTGATTTAGTTTTTAGTGGACGCGGGCAATGGTACAACTGTCTTTTTTGAAGTCTGGTGTTAATCCCAAGGGCAGGGTCTACGATGCTGCCGGGTCCGCTCAGCGTGTGGGGTGTTTCAAGATATACCGGTGGTCTCCCGATGACGATGAGGGTCCTAGGATGGACACGTTTCTCATTGATCTGGATAAGTGCGGTCAGATGGTTCTTGACGCTTTGATCAAGATCAAGAATGAGGTAGATTCCACTCTAACTTTTAGGCGGTCCTGTCGCGAGGGCATATGCGGTTCCTGTGCGATGAATATTGACGGTGCGAACACTTTGGCGTGCACTAAGTGTATCTCTGGTATTAAGGGAGAGGTCAGGATCTACCCGCTGCCTCACATGCGCGTGATCAAGGATCTAGTGCCAGATTTGAGCGACTTTTACGAGCAATATAAGGCTATTGCCCCGTGGCTAAAGGCCAGGGATCCCACGTCGAAGAGCAAAGAGCGTCTGCAGAGCATTGAGGATAGGAACAAGCTGGACGGGGTTTATGACTGTATCCTCTGTGCGAGTTGCAGTACTAGCTGTCCTAGCTACTGGTGGAATTCCGACAAATACCTGGGTCCGGCCGCTTTGCTGCAAGTATATAGATGGCTGGCTGATAGCAGAGATGAGGCTACTAATGAGCGTCTTGACATGCTTGATGATGCGTTTAAGCTGTACAGGTGTCATACCATCATGAATTGCACAAAGACGTGCCCTAAGGGTCTAAATCCAGCGAAGGCTATATCCAAGATTAAGCGGCTTATGCTCAGTAGGTTGGAGCTATAGGTGGCGGATATAGATGAAGTGGGTGGGTATACGAAACGTGTGATGGTGCCTGCGCTTGAGGATGTGCTCTATGAGGAGCACAAGGTTTTGGATCACGGGTTCGTGAGGGTTGTGGACTACATGGGCTCCGATGATTCTATAGTACAGGCTGCGCGCGTGTCGTACGGAAGGGGGACCAAGCGCACGAGTCAGGATTCCGCGTTGATAGACTACCTGATGCGTCATGCGCATACTTCTCCGTTTGAGATGTGTGAGATAAAGTTCCACGTGAAGCTACCGATTTTTGTCGCGAGACAGTGGGTCCGGCACCGCACTGCCAGCATTAACGAGTACTCCGCGAGGTATTCTGTGCTGGACAAGGAGTTTTACGTCCCCAGGATGAAGGAAGTTGCGGCACAGTCGACTAATAATGCGCAGGGTAGGGGAGAGCCGCTGCCTTCTGATGTTGCTGGGGAGGTTATTGAGCTCCTCAAGCATAATGCCAGGCGCATGCATGATGACTATGAAATGCTATTAGCGCGGGGACTTGCGCGTGAACTTGCCCGGATGAACTTGACGTTGAACTGTTATACCCAGTGGTACTGGAAGGTGAACCTACACAACCTACTCCGGTTTTTGAAGCTGAGATCGGGTCCTGGGGCTCAATACGAGATTAGAGCTTATGCCGACCTCATGTTGGAGATTGTGAAATTGTGGGTTCCGAAAGTGTACGCTGCCTTTGTCGAACACGGTCTGGAGGCTGTGACGCTGTCTAAGAGCGCCATCATGACTGTCCGAAAGATGTTGAGGGGAGAAGAGGTGAGCTTAGAGGAGAGCGGGATGGGCCGCAGAGAGTGGAGAGAGCTCATGTCCGTGCTACACGAGGAGGTCTAGAGTGAGTGTTACGTCATCGGTGTCTCGGGCTTTACTTGGGCGCAATGTAGTGTACACTGAGTACCCGTGTGTTTTTACCTTGATTGTGGCTTGCTGTGCTGTTCGCGGTACGGGCTCGGGGGCGATTGTGTGCGGTGAAGCTTTTGTAGATGTGGGGCTAGCGTGTTAAGTTTGGTGATGTTGCTGTTGATCGTGGCGTCTATTGAGATTACCGATCTCACGGGCATTCTGTACTCCACTCACCTGACCAAGGTTGGGGCCTTTTTCGACGTTGGTCAGACTGTGGCGCAGGCTGTTGTCAGTGCTGAAATGCTCGGTCGTTCAGCGTCAGGGCTTTTATATGGCCCCCTATCCGACCGCTACGGGCGCAGACCCGTTATGCTGGTAGGCATGGCAATCTTCACCCTGTCTGGTTTTGTAAGTTGCCTTGCGGACAGCATTGTTGTCCTGGCGCTTGCGAGGTTCGTTCAGGGTCTCGGAGCCGGCGTGGCGTCGGTGGTGGGCTATGCCATGGTGAACGAAAGTTGCTCCGCGGAGGAGCGTTCCAAGAACATGACTGTGTCCTATGTGCTTGTGTCCACTGCTGGGGTTGTCGGGCCCATTGTAGGTAGCTGCATGATGTCGTATGGGCACGACTGGAGGGCGATTGCCGTGGTATCGTTAGTCTGCTCGGCGGTACTGCTGTTCTTTCTTGTGTTGAAGTTACAGGAAACCATGCCCGATGGCCAGCGCACGACTACGTTTAGCCTCGTTTCGGTAGTAAGCGGGTACATCGCGCTAGCGCGGAACCTCAAGTTCTTGGGGTACTGCATGGTCAAGGGTCTGACAATGATGTGGATACTCTCGTCGGTGGGCAATTTGCCATTTATTTTCATCGAAGGTATGGGATTACCTGCAGAATACTACGGGTATCTGGCAGCGATTGGTTCCGTGGCTTTTATCGTGGGGACCTTGATTAATGTAAAGTTGGTGAATAGATTTTGCATGCGCAAGGTGGTGGCCGTTTCTCTGGCTGTGTCGATAATACCGGATGTGATCCTGCTGGGAATATATCGCTTCGTTCACCTGACTCCGCTGGTGATAGAGCTGATCTGGATCCCCTCGTCGCTTTGTTTGCCGTTTGTGATTGGTAACAGCACCGTGTTGGCCTTTGGTGAGTTAGAAAACAAGGGTACTGCGTCGGCATTTATAATTTTCTGTCAAGCAATTTTCGGTGCGTTGGGTATTTACATTGTGGGTAAGTTCTACGATGGCACGATAGTCCCCATTTCTGTGCTGCCGCTTGTTTGTTGTTGCGTATCACTGGTGATTTTGTACTACATACACAAGGCTGACGAGAAAAATAGCCGCCTCAAGCTTAAAGTGGCGTAGAGGGGCCTACTACCAGGCCATTGGGCTCGGGGGTGTTTTTATTTGATATGTTCCGCGATCTCTGTGGACTTGCGGCGCCGGATATTGGTCTGTTGGACTGCCTCTCTCTGGGAACTATACGTACTTGCTGTTAAGCAGGTATTCTATTGCCTTTTGTGTGAGAACTCTGCCGCGCGGTGTCCTCTGGATAAAGCAATTCTTTATCAAGTAGGGCTCTATAGTTTCTTCAATGTTGCCCACGTCTTCCGAGAGCGCGGAGGCTATCGTGTCTATCCCGAGTGGGCCGTTGGCCCCGAATATCAACTTCAGGTACCTCACATCCATCTTATCAAACCCGGCACTGTCTATGCCCAAGCGGAGCAGCGCGTTGTCTGCAAAGGTGCCGTCGATTGTGCTGCGTTGTTCAAATTCCAAAAAGTCCCGCACTCGTCTAAACAACCTCAGTGCGATTCTTGGAGTGCCCCTGGATCTGGAGGCAATCTCATGTGCCCCGCCGTCGTCTATGCTGGTGCAGATCACGCCAGCGGCCCGTTTGATCACAAGTACAAGTTCTTCTACGGAGTAAAACTCCAAGTGTAAGGGGATACCGAATCTGTCCCTCAGGGGGTTCGAGATCAACCCGAAACGGGTTGTAGCGCCAACTAGAGTAAAGACGGGTACATCAACACGCAGCGTTCTAGCCCCACAACCCTCACCCACTACAATGTCCAAGCAGTAGTCCTCCATAGCTGAGTACAGTATCTCTTCTATGCTCCTGTGCAGTCTGTGGATCTCATCTATAAACAGCACATCCATAGGCTGAAGATTGGTCAGGATTGCTGCCAGATCTCCTGCCTTGCTCAACAAAGGGCCTGCGGTGGACCGGAGGTTTACCCTGAGTTCTTTTGCTATGATATGTGCAAGTGTGGTTTTGCCCAGCCCGGGTGGACCATACAGCAAAACGTGGTCCATGGGCTCTTTTCTCGCGTACGCGGACTTTATGAAGACTCTTAGGTTCTTTATCACCTCACTCTGTCCCACGAACTCCTCGATCGCACTGGGACGTAGGGCTACGTTGCGGTAATCCTCGGGCAATGTGCTGGGTTCACGTAGCATGTTGCTCACTTGGACAACTCTCTAAGCGCCATACGCACGGCATCAGCACTCGAGTCACACGTGCCCACCCTCCTCAACGCACTCAAGGCAGCAGTCCTATCATATCCTAGGCTGAGAAGCGCGGCAATGGCCTCGTCATCCAGGGTCATTGCATCTATAGGCCGTAGAAGGTCCCACTTTTGTATCTGGGGAGCAAGTTCTGTTATGATCCTGCTGATCAACTTTTCTCCCACTCCGCCGACCTTCAAAGCAGCTCTATCTCCACTTACTATCGATGCGAATATACGGTCCGGGGTCATGTTATCCAATAGCGCAAGTGCGGTTTTGTAATTGACTCCGCTGACTTTGATCAGCATCTTCATGCAGCTTTGCTCCTCTTTGTCGGCAAAACCGTAGAGTTGAGCTACGTTGTCTCTGCCCACGTAGGTTTCTATGTAAAGGCGCATGGGGTCTCGGGTTCTGCAGTGGTGTAAAACCCTGCTCGGTAGGTACACCAAGTAGCCGACCCCGCCAACGTTCAGAATGATCTGATTACTACAGATAATCTCCTCGATCACACCGGACAACATGCCGATCATGGCGCTTCCTGCTCTCGGAAATGAATTGTCCTGGCCCTAACCCTGCGCGTCTTGAGCAGGGTGCTTACGCGTATTAGCGTAAGCACTACAAACAAGAACGCGAGAGCCACGGCCATTGTAAGCAGAGGTAGCATCATGGAGGAGTCTATGGCTACACCCTCCCTACGAAACACGCTTGCAGGCTGATGTAGGGTGGCCCATATGCTCACCGAGAACTTCACGATCGGCACGTTGATAGCGCTAAATATGGCGTACAAAGCTGTAGCCCGAGCTGCCCTTGACTGGTCCTCGAACGCATTCCACAGCAGTGAGTACCCGAGGTACAGGAATAAAAGCAGTAGCATCGAGGTCAAACGCGCGTCCCACACCCACCAGGCACCCCAGGTTGACCTTCCCCACACACTGCCCGTCACCAGGCATACTAAGGCGAAGCAACAGCCGACCGGGGCAACTGCGCGCGACAGTAGGAGGGCAGCGGAGTTTTTTGTGATCAGCGACACAAAACTTAAAACGGCGATTATCGAATAAGCCCCTAGAGATATCCACGCCGAGGGCACGTGCAAATACATGATGCGCACAACCTCACCCTGCCTATCATCAGCGGGGGACGAGTGGAGTGCATAATAGAGACCGACTGTCATTGAGACAACGCAGAGGCAAATCAGGCACGGCAATGCCACCCGAAAGCAACGCACTAAACCTCTCATGCCAGACACCAGCAAGCCACCGCCACGCCGGCAGGATAGCATAGTTACCAACACGGGACAATAGCGAGATGCCTATGCCACCGATCCGCACTTCAGCCGCGTATATGATGCTTTTCTCGGTTCTGCAACCACTGTTGTGTGAGTGCATGGGGCAAATCCGATATTGTGGTCCGCAGATACCCCGGCTTGCACAAAGTCCTTTGCATGTATTTGTCGGTTCGGACGCGACAAAAAGATTGTGATTAGATAAGGGAGGTAGGCATTTATTATTGGTTGAAGGCAAAAGCGCGTTAATGGTATAAGTGGCCCCTGGGTGTGGTGTAGGAACTGAGTGAGTCTCAAGTTGAAAAGTGAAGGCGTGATGCTCGTACTCTCCTCTCCGTCTGGATGCGGGAAAACCACAGTGTCCAACATTGTTGTGTGCGACAAGAACAACAATGCAATCCGTTCCATTTCCGCAACCACAAGATCGCCGAGGAAGGGTGAGGTTGACGGCAGGGATTACTTCTTCCTGAGCGAGGCTGAGTTTTTCAGGCTCTGTGAGTCCGGGGAAATGTTGGAACACGCAAGGGTCTTCGGGAACTATTACGGTGTGCCTCGTAAGTTTGTTGAGGAGAACATCAGCAGTGGCAGGAATATTCTGTTTGTGATCGACTGGCGCGGTGCTTTCAGATTGATGGAGGTCATGCGAAAGTCCGTGGTCAGCGTCTTTATGATTCCTCCCTCGATGGAAGAGTTGATGCGACGTTTGCAAAGTCGGGATGGCGGCAATGACCAGTTGAAGGATAGGTTTGAAGGTGCTCCCCTTGAAATAAGTCGCTGCCACCGTTACGATTACGTGATTGTCAATGAGGATTCTAAAAAGACTGCGAAGAAAGTCGGCTGTATTCTAGAGGCGGAAAGAATGAGGGCGTCGAGGCAGATCGGACTGAAAGCACTGCTCGAAGAAAGCTTTCCCTAGGCTGTAGGAAACGCATGGGGCTTGCTGGGGGTCCGGATGCCTGTGGTAAGTTGCTCAGCCGCAGCTAGATGTGTGTTGTGAATATGGTCTCTATGTAATTTTGGTAAGGGCAATTGGGGGGGGTGGAAATGTGCAACGTGAATGCCGGGGCTAGGATCTTGGGTGTGTCCTGCACGGCCCTTTTCTGGCTTGTGTGCGGGGTATTGCTGTCCCTAAATGTCTTAGTGCCTGCTATTGGCCACTCGCAAGACTCGCGCTTCGGCTCTACTTTTGCGCTGAAGCTTCTCTGGACCGATGTGCAGTTGCAGAGTTCTGAGGGCGAAAATGTAGTGTCTGACTACCACAAGCCTGACGCCACGCTCCCAAAGGGCGGGTGCGTACCATCCTATGCACCGCGGGAAGTTGTCGGGCAGGCGGGCAATATCAGGTCCGTCAGGACACACCCGGAGGCAGGTAAAGTAGTTGCGCTCACGTTTGATTTTTGTGAGTTATCGACCAAAACTTCGGGTTACAACGGCAAGATTATAGACTTCCTGCGGCAGCGCGAAATACCAGCAACCCTCTTCCTTGGTGGGAAATGGATGCGGAGTCACCCGGAACGTGCTATGCAGCTGATAGCAGATCCCCTGTTTGAAATAGGTAACCACGCCTGGACGCACGGGAACTTTGCTCTGTTGCCATCCAAAGAGGCTCGCATGCAGGTTGAGTGTACAGAAAAGCAATACGAGCTATTACGCAATGTCATAACTGAGAGGCTGCAAACTGTGGCTGCAGATCAAGTTTGGGAGGAACTTACGAAAATTCCCACCAGCCCGAGCCTGTTTAGGCTCCCCTACGGCAGGGTAAAGCGCAAGAACCTACGCCTTTTGCACAAGATGGGGGTCAAAGTTATTCAATGGGATGTTGTGGTGCCTGAATGGGAACGGGTGACTGGCGCATTTGTGGCCAACCAAATGCAGGTACGAAGCGGATCAATTCTACTAATGCATGGAACCGCGGTCCCCTCATATACGCTCGAGAACCTCACGGCGATAGTGCGCATCTTGTCAGAAAGGGGATACAGGTTTGTGACCGTTACAGAACTTTTGGACATGGGCGACCCCAATATTTACTCCAAGGGGTATTTTGTAACGGAGGGGGACAACGTTTTCCTCGACAATAGGTACGTCAACTACGGTACAGCACACCCCCAAGAGTCCAGCAGTGCGCCGCAGTAGTGTCAGGCAGTCATAGGAACAGCCCTGAGATTCGCAGGGCCACCAAGCGCGCTTGTAGGAGCATTTTGGTTTCTTGTGAGGATCAATCCGTTTTTTGCTGCATTTGAGCTGAGCAATCGTTATATTGGGCAGTAAGAATTTGGCTGGTACAGACTACGTGACTCGGTGCGACCACCCCGGTGGTTTCAGATTCCAGGCTGCGGGGTTCTGTGTGGCTATGGGTGGTGAAGAGGTTTTTGTGTGCGTAACATAATAGATGGTAAATTAACTGCTAGTTGCTTGCTGGATAGGCTACGCACGTTTGTTGACCAACTCAGAGTTGAACATAGTCTCGTGCCTTCGCTTGTCGTGATAATTGTAGGAGAGGATCCGGCGAGCAAGCTTTACGTGGGTAACAAGCAGAGAAAGGCAGAGGAGTTAGGCTTTAATTCCAAAACCATTACTCTACCGCATGATACCCCTCAGGAGGAGCTATTGCGAATTATTGATGAGCTCAACAACGATGGGGACGTGCACGGGATTCTGGTTCAGTTGCCGCTGCCTAGGCACATAGACAAAGGGCTTGTGATCAATGCCATCAATCCGGAAAAGGATGTGGACGGATTTCACAACGCAAATGCTGGAAAACTGGCTACTGGCCAGATGGACTGCATGCTACCTTGCACCCCTCAGGGGTGTGTACATCTGGTCAAGACCGTCAAGCGTGATTTGTCAGGCAACAACGCGGTTGTGATCGGACGTTCCAATATAGTAGGGAAGCCGGCCGCACTTTTGTTGCTATACGAAAATTGCACTGTTACCATGCTACACTCCGCTAGCGTGAACATCTCTGACCACTGCCTGAGGGCGGATATAGTAGTAGCTGCTGTGGGCAAGGCACGCTTCGTGAAACCTTCCTGGATCAAGCCCGGAGCGATAGTGATAGACGTGGGCATAAACCTGATTGAGCAAGATGGGAATAATAAGTTTGTTGGGGATGTGGAGTTTGAAGGATTGAAGGATACTGCCTGCTACATCACCCCCGTTCCTGGTGGTGTGGGACCCATGACGATCGCATTTCTACTGGTGAATACCGTGTTGGGTGCATCAAAGCGGCTGGGAAGCAAATATTACAAAGACATTAAAAGTTCCCTGTTGCAGTAGTTGTTTTTATAGTTTAGCATCCAGTGGGGCGGTTAGCTCAGTTGGTAGAGCGCCTCGTTTACACCGAGGAAGTCAGCAGTTCGAGTCTGTTACTGCCCACTGTGGCGTCTAGTGCCGTTTGGGATCTAGCCCAGGCGCCGTAGCTTCGTTTGGTTGCTAGCCGGTGATAGAGTTAGGACCGCATCCATCGCCGTTGTTCCGAATCGTGTTGGCGTCCTCTCTGGGTTGCAATAGCCCGGTTGGGTGTGATCTGAAGTGTGGTGACCAAGAATGCAAAATGGTAATGAATTGAATCTTGTTGCGATGAGGGTGGGGGTTCTACAATAGATTCCTCTGGTGCGATTGGCGACAACTACAATATCGGCGGTGCGGGGCACAAGACTGGCGCTTCGTCTCATTCCCGCGACGACCTGGTATCACAGAATATGCATGAGGTGGTCGGCCACGCACGTAGACGCCGCCCGGCTCATGAGCAGTTGTGAGAAGGGGCGGATCGTACGATAAGGGGGCTTGTGCAGAGTGCACTAAAGCATTACGTCCCGGAAAAAACCGAGGAGAGACCAGAATATGGCTGCGGGGAGGGCGTTACAGAAAATTCGGATCGGTAGTGGGGGCGTTGCAGGACAGCGCGCCTGATGTTCCAGGAAAAACCTCGTGGAGCCGTCGCGGACAGGATGGACGGGGGATTGTTGTAGAAGGTTCGAGGCGAATCTGCAAGGAATTGAACGCTGCCCCCCGGAGGCCGTTCTATGGTTGAAAATGCTCTTGCAGGGGCAGGCCGAGTGCATCTTTGACCTGAGAAAGACGGTGCGGGACTATGAGAATGAGGTGGTCCAAGCACAGGACCAGCTATGCGGGCTTGGTGAACGGCTTTGGAGGTCAATATTACCTCAAGGTCGGTGCTCACTGCCTATGGAGGTGATATTTGTGGCCAGGAGTCGGCGGGTTCGTTGACGCGTGTAAGGCGAAAACGCGACTGTCGGAATGGCTCCAAGAGTCTGGGGAGCCGGTGGATCGGGTGCTCATGCAGCAAGAGACTCAAGAGCTGTGGAGGCGGCTGAAACAGATTTTCGGGCCGGAGGGCGAGATATTCAATAAGCGGGAGCTAAGTCTGTCTGTCACAAAAGGGGCAGCCGAGGTACTTGTTCGGAGTTATCGAGAAGGCTAGAAAGATACAGGTACAAGACTCACGGGGCGCTACTGCAATACTCAGCGACATGCTGGAGATATGCTAAAGAGATCAGTACTGCAGCGGCAGGGGTGAATGTCGCTGAGCGCGAAGATCAGGTGGTAGAGCACTTGCAGAGGATGCAGGGGTTGTTTGGTTGGCTGGGACCGGAGAGCATGCAGCTGTGGAATGGCAAGGGCAGTGCCGATATGGCTTATGTGCTTTGCGGGTGTCCTACAGGATTGACAATCTGCGTGATTGTTTGAGGCTGTTGTGCATGGGAGTATAGGTTGTCGTTCCATGGCTCATGCCGATGCGACTTCGACGTTCGCGCTTTTCTCGGTGAGTGAGGGTGGCCCTCATAGTGCTTTGAATAGTGCTCTGACTAAGGTTGTGGTGACGTTGGAGGCCAGCGTTATCATGATCATCTAGGATCTGCTCGGGTGCGTGCCTAACCTTAGGTCTTACACGATTCAGCAGGCAGTGCAGGGTTAGCAGCGATGGGTGGATCCGGCTAAACAAATGGTGCGGCAGGCTAGAGGTGGCGGCGATGCTTCCATCGAACAGGCTGACATAGGCTCAGCTCCGGGTTCCTAGCCTGGTACTGTTGCAGCGACCCAGGCACTGCTAGAAGAAGCCGTAGAAGGGCTGATGGAGTGCTTATCTGAGGTTGCTGAGAGAGGGCTGGAAGAGATACAGCAAGACTTACTGGACGCTGCTGCGGTACTCAGCGGCATTCTGGAGATATGCGGAGGGATCAGGACTGCAGTGGAAGAGTTGGATGTCGCAGAGTGCGGAAAAGGTCGGGTGGTAGAGCACTTGCAGAAAATCGAACTCGGCGTTGTCACGGTTGAGGGGCTGCTCAGAGAAGGGGACATGCCAGACGGGCGGTGTCATGCAGCTCAGTAGACAGTGCAGGCTGAAGGTGACGGCGCGGTGCTTCCCGTCGAACAGGCTGAAGTAGCTCTGCCCCGGATTATAAGCTTGAGACTGCGGCAACTATCCAGGCGCTTCCAGAAGCTGCGCAAGAAAGGGAAAAAGCCTGGGGGGCTGAGTGGTGATCTTACCGCGGCGGCGATGTTGTGTGTGATGGGTGCCCTGCGCAATGCATGGCGTGCCCAAGGTAGTGGTGGAAGCAAGAAGAAGCTCCGAGGCCGATGTTCGCGTGGTGGCCTGGGGGCTTTGACCTGCACCCGTAAGTGCGACGCCGCGGTATGGGGTGTGTCATTGCTGAGAGTGGCTAAAGGCGGATTTATGCAGCTTCCATCCGGTCTCGACGAGATGCCGGGTGGAAGCTGCGGTGGCACGAACTCGGCGGGGAAGTGAGTGTTGTGGACGTATTGGCCGCAGCTGTTCGGGTGCGCTGACAGCAGTGTCTTTGGGCATAGTGGGTGCACCCTGACACTGGTTTATTATTCTTCGCTCTAAGGCATCTGTGAGTGTATTGACAGTTGCAGGAAGGCTGGGTGCTGCGCCCAGGAGCTCATATTAAATTAATAAACAAGCTGTTCAATTTTCCTGTTATGATTTCGCGCAAGGGGCGATGACGGGGACAAGGTCCTCGTAGACGTTCTGGTTCCATTCTGCAACACAATTTTTGGTGACTATGGCGTTCTAGGAGGCGTTAGGGACCGTTCTGAGTTTTGCTCCGTGCAGACCTTGAGGATGCAGATAGGGGGAATAAAGATGGGAGATCGCAAGCATACTCTCGGTAGTCCCGCGGGTGTACCACCAGCAGGCGCTGGTGCGGTGTATATGCGGCCGCTCGTGCCAAGTAAGGGGGTCGGCAATATTGCGTCGGGGCACGCTAATAACCAAATTGTAGAGACGCGTACTGAAGGAGGATCCGGCAAGGTGGTAGCAGCAGCTGGGAAGGTGGTAACCACTATCGCCATATGCGTGATACTTCCGCCGGTTGCTGTCGCGATCGGTGCGCTAGGGGTGTGGGAAATCAGCAATGAGATAATGTACTTCTGCAGAACCCACAAGAATCATGCCACAGCGCTGATCCAGTCGGTGAAGCGATGCTTTGTGGGAAGACGAGCAAAAGAATCAGCGCAACCCTCATACACTTTTGCAAAGGTGGGTAAGGTGACAGTGGTAGGGGTTATGTGTGCAGTTGTGTATTTTTGTGTCTCCTGGATTCTACCTGTATTTGTGTACGTAGGGGTGACCGTCTTATGGGACTATGCAACGGGTCAGAGGAGGGTACCTGGCGTACAGCAGAAAGCGAAGCCTAGAGTACCGGGCATTGAGGTGACAGAACAAGCCTGTCAGCCCGCAAGGATACCAGTAGATGCGGATATGGACGCAGAGTTGGCCATCTTGGGGGAGGAATTGAACCTCACGAATGGTGATAGCAGTACGAGACCGATAATAGTGGAGATGCCTGGCGATGACGAACGTGATCCTGGCGTTACAATGTTTATGGACGGGGTTAGCAGACATACCGACAGATGGGTACCTGCTTCGGGTGTGCCAAGCAAAATTAGGCCCAGAGGGTCAGATGAGGAGATGGCAGAAATTCTACGTGATCTTCCCGATATCAACGTATCCGATATTGATCTAGAAAAACTGAAACAGCCCATGGCGGTGACACGATGGGCACTGCAGCACGAAGAGATCAGTCAATTGCTCATAACTGCCATTGCTGCTCACGGTGGTGGCAGGGGAGGAGACGGCTCTCCCAGCACATTCATTGAAGTTTCTAGTGTGAATAGCGCGATGGGGGAGGATCCAATAAGACAAGTAGGCAGTGGAGGATGATCTGCTATGCAGCCAGGACACATTGTTGTAGTGAAGGCAGTATATTTATACTAAGGTATGGGGTGGTTTGGACCGGGAAACGCACAAATTTGGCGTGAGTTTTGCACACTTCATAGTGGAAAAGCAGGCGGCAAGTAAAAGCGCAATAAGGGTTGGACAGAGGCTAACTGACATACCGGTGGTTGTACAAGAGCTAAGGTGCCACACTCGTAAGTTCATACTAAATTAATAAACAAAATGTCTAATTGTCTCCAGGGTACTTCGCGCGAAGAGCGACGTTGGGCCCGTGGGGGGTCCCGTGTGATGCGGGGTCTCTGTGGACGTTCGGATTTTCCAATCGAGATAGTCAGGATTTCACCATAGGACAGCTACGTGTGGCTCCCGAGAGGCATGGCAATCTAAGTCGAAGCGGGGGGTTCATCCACCAGGTCTCCTGTGTAGGCTGATGGTGTAAGGAGGGGTTAAGATGTTTGAAGAAGGTAAAAAGGGGGAAGAGTTGATAGTACCACCGTTCCAGGATGCTGACTTGTGGGTCAGGTCTGCTGAGTCAGCTAACGAAGAGATGGACGAGGGCCTGAAGGAGGCGCTGGCGAGCATAGCGGTAGCGAGTGCCGAAACAGAAGAGAAAACCTCTAAAGCGGTAAAAGAACTGCAAGAAACCGGTAAGACATTGACGGGAGAGGTACGGAAAGCCATAGCTGATTTCTCCGAGGCTATTGGGCAAGGCTTTGCGCGCATGTGGCATGGTGTCACAAGTGCTTTCGATTCTGTCGGAGCCAAGATAGGCTGGGTGTTCAAGCGCGACGGGCGCAGCCAAGAAGAAGAAACAGCAGCTGCTGTTAGTGCTGAACGAGTGACCAAGGCTTACGATGCGTTCAGACGGGCAATGCAAGAAGCAAAAGCAGGCTTCGAGGCCAGTGTAGAAAAAGCTGAGCAGAAAGTTGACCAAGAGCTCATAGACGTGGGAGAAGCACTGGATCAGGCTGACAGCATATCGAAAGTGCGCACTGCGCTGGGTGGTCTGCAAAACGCAGCTCTGGGCAATGTGGATGGCGTAGAGGCAGCTATAGAAGCTGCTGTTGCTGGTATGCGTGCGGGTTTTGCAGAGTATGACGAACAAGTGCGTTACGCGTCTAAGGTCCTTGATGGGCAGGAGCAGCAAGTTGTTGACTCTGCGCTTGAAGGTCTTGGCGGAAAAGTAGGGGCGGAAGTGCATGAGTTCAAGCAGAAAGCTGCTACAGCGCTTAGCGCAGCGCGCTCGGAGGCCAAGGGTCTGGTTGCGAGGGCAATGCAGATCGTGGTGGAGAGAGAAAGCGCAGAAGTTGGCCGGGTCCAGGAGAGCATCAAGGCGTCTGCAGACATAGTGCAGCAAGCTTTCGAGGGCTTCTTCAGGGGAATGACAGATCGCCTGACAAGTTTGTCCTCCACTCTTGGGGATCGTTCTGACACTGTGATCGACAAAATCGTTAGCAAGAAAGTAAGCCGCGAGGACGAGCAAACGCTCCGTGCACTCGTGAGTGACGCAAAAACTGAGTCACAAGTGGCAGTGGGTAAGGGTTACGAGGCTGCAATTGTAGCGGCGCAAGAAGCTGTAAGAGATGCGGTGACAACATTACATGAAAAGGTAGATAACCTCAAAGACGTTGGGTCGCTGAGGACTGTAAAGGACATACTACTGGAGTTCCAGGAGCAAACTGTGAAGATTGCCGAGACTGCTATGAACGCGGTAAAGGAAGCTCGTGGTACTGTTCTGGAGCGAGCTCACAAGTTTGCTGAAGAAGTCTCACGTGCGGTCGGCACAAGTCTGGACGAGAAGCCACGGAAACAGCTGCACAGGCATCTAGACAAGCTCCAAAAGGAGATGGAAAAGCAGACCAAGACGTCTATGAAGGAGGAGCTCGGACAATTTAGAGCGGTAGTACGGCAAGCAGACAAGGAAATGCAGCGGACTATTGCCGCAATACCTTACAAAGGATTGGCAGCTATACCATACAAGGGTGTCGGCGCACAGATCCGGCAGGTGACTGCTAATTGGGAAGCACAAGAGGGTATGGGCTCGGCAGCGGCGCTGCGCGAGATAGAAGAACGCACTGCAACTACTGAGACAAGACTTACCATGGCGTTTGAGGGTCTCAAGGATTCTATCAGCAGGTCGAACGAAGCAATTGCCAGAGCGTTCAAGGGTTTCTTAGAGGTTGTTGGACAAGCGTTCAAGAACATGGCGCAGTCTGTTGCTGGACTCTTTACAGACATAGCACTTAAAACTCCAGAGGCGAAAGGTGTCTTGGAAGATCTGAAGAGCGGGCTCGAAGAGCGTGCGGGGTTGGTTGACGAAGCTTTGAAAGAGGTGGAGCAACAAATCGACCAAGCGCTTGGAGCTGCGAACCAGGAGGTTGAAAATGTTGAGGACTTGGGTGCTGTACAGAAGGTGCTTGAAAACTTCCAAGAGTCAGCTACGGTGGCTATGAGTGGCGCTCTGAATACTGTGGAAACACAAGTCAGCAGCATCGAGCGGGATGTACGAGAACTTGGCAAAGGGGGGGGTACAGGGCTAGAGTCGCTTAGGGAGGCAGTAGTTGCTGCCCTGGACAATTTTAAGGGTACAGTTTCTACTGAGCTGAGGACTGTTGGTGAGACTGTACGAGAAGTTGAAGAAGTTGTCCTTACGGCTATTGAAGAAGTGGCAGAAGCGAAGAGTGGTTCCGAAATAGTGCCGCTTAAGGGCCTTGACCAGTGGGTTGATGAAGCTCACGTGACGAGTGCTACAATGGACCCAGCTCTGAAGGAAGCACTGGTCAGTATGGCTGCGGCGGGTAGTGAGACGGAAGAGAACACTGCCGAAGCAGTAGAAACACTGCAAGAAACCGGTAAGGAATCTGCGAGAAGAGTCAGCGAAGCTTTGGCGAACTTCTTCGAGGCTATCGCCCAAAGCTTCGTGAACATGTGGAACGGTATCACAAGCGGTACGAGTGCCCTTGGTACCAAGATATCTGCGGCGTTCTTGCGTCACCAGCTACCAACGGCGTTGGCTATTGGTAGTGAGCAGTTGGACAGGGCGCGTGACGCGTTCACGCAAGCATTGAAAGAAGAACGTGAGGGCTTCGAAGCTGCTCTGCAGGGGGCTGAAGGTAAGGCTGAACAGGGGGCGCAAGACGCAATGCAGCAACTGGACGAAGCGAACAGCATAGCGAATGTGCGTGACGCGCTGAACGGTCTGCAAGACACAGCTCTGGGCGCGATCCACGCTGTGGAAACTGCCGCGGAAGCGGTGGTTTCAGGTATGCAGCAAGACTTCAGAGAGTACACGGCAGGGGTAGAAAGCAGTGCTGCTGCTCTAACAGACGCAGGTCGTCGGGAAGTCGCCGAAGCTCTGGAGGGATTCGGCGAGCACATGCAAGCGGAGGTACAGCAGTTCAGGGCGGCGTCTGCAGCTACAGTACTTGAGGGGGATCGCGCAAGCGCGAAGGGCCCAGTTGAAAGGACTATGGAGATCATATCTAACAGAGAAAGTGCGGAAATAGCTAGTGTACGAGAAAACGTCATGGCGGCTGCGGGTGGTATACAGAGAGCTTTTAGCACCTTTTTTGGCGGAGCTCTGAGGCAAATGGTAGACAACGCTGCTGAGATCCACGAGCGCATGGACGATATGGTCAAGGATCACATCAACTATAAGGTGAACCTGACTGCGGAAAAGGGAATGCGTGATGCTGTCACTATGGTGCACCGCGGTATCCACAAGGCTGTGGATGACGTGTTCTGGCATATACGTGACGTCGCAGAATACAGCATGCGGAATGCGATCAGTAATTTGCAGTCTCAGGTGGACTCCCTTGGAGGAGTTCATGAGCTAGAGTCTGTTAGGGACATGCTGCACACTTTCCAAGAAGGCACCGTGAAGATCATGGATGATGTTCTGACGCAAATTTCAGAGGGGAGGACGGCCGTTGCGAGTGAGGTTGCAAAGTTCCAAGAGCAAGCGCGTGACGTTGGTAAAAATCTGGACGTACAGCCACAGAAGGATCTGGAAAAGGCTCTGGATCAGTTCCAAAAAGACCTGACACGGCAAGACACAGAAGCGCTAAAGGGCGAACTGGAACAAGCTCGGGTAATGGTGCGTCGGGCAGACAGGGAGATGCGTCAAACCATCCGCGGTATGCCTTACAAGGCGTTGGCTGCGATACCATATAAGGGAGTCAGCTACATGCTTAAAGACGCGCTTAGGGATGCTGGGTTGCCAGGTTGGGAAGCACTGATGCAGGAGGTACGTGAGCGTTCGGTGGCTACTGGGAGAGGGCTTGTAGGCGCATTTTCGCGGCTCCAAGACTTTATCTGTGCGAGCAATGAACGGGTCGTTGAAGTCTTGGGGAACTTCTTCAAGGCTGTTTCTGCAGCCTTGAAGAACGCAACACAGTCAGTTATTGCCTTGTTTAGAGTAGCGACGGCCGGTTGGGAAGGGGTAAGAACTGCGATCAGGGCACAAGGTGAAGAAGCGGAGAGCATTCTTTCTGGGGCTGAACAGCAGCTTTACCAAGCGGCTCAAGAAGTGAAAGCAGCAGTGGCGGGTGCTACAGATCTCTGCGACGTAGGACAAGCTCTTGAAAACTTCCAAGAGACAGCTGCTGTGGCTGTTGGTAGTGCTCTGGGGGATATGAATGCGGGACTCAGTGGTATTGAGGGTACTATCCTAGGGTTTAGCCCGGAGGATCTCACTGCCGAGCAGGAAGCGATGCTGACTGCCTGTAAGGAGGAAGCTCTTGAAGAGGTGGCTAACCTCAGGACCGAGGTCCGCGAGCAAGTGAGAGCTGCTGGCAAGGCTATAGCAGAAGCTGACAAGGATGTCAGAGTTGCGATTGGGCAGCAGGCTGTAGAGCAACAGCAGTCACAGGCTCAGTCTAGGGAAGAAGCTCGCCTCAAGGCGGTGGCGGTGTTGCATCATGATCCAGAAGTACAAAAGGCTCTGGAGAAGGCGGCAGAGGGCTTTGGTGAGATTTTTGTATTGAACCAGAATCAAGAGCAACCAGAAGGGAGGACTGCTTCTTCTGTCGAGGAGGCGGGACGGGGTCTGTCAGATGCCCTCAAAGAGGCTCAGAACCTCCCGGACCAGCCTGACCAGCAACAGCAGCAAGGCGGCGGCAGAGGCATAGGTGGTATAGGTAGGTAAGAAAACACGGGTTCGGACCCGTTTTGCTTAGGAGGGCGCAGGCGCGCCCCCCTGCAAGAGAAACGGGTGGGCCTTACTAGAAAGATTGTTTAGGGGAGAGAGAGGAGTGCCGGTAGGCGGCATTGTTCTCAAAAAGAGTTTACGGACCGGCGCAGGAGTGTGTGCTTGCACCACCGAAAGGGAGGAGGTGTGGCTATCAGAGGTTGGAGCGGGGGGAAGCCTCGTCCGCCAGGTTCTGCGTGGGCTGATGATGTAGGGGGAGTAAGATGTTGGAAAAAGACGGCAAAAAAGTTGAAGAGTTGGTAGTGCCACCGTTCCAGGGTGTGAACTCATGGGTCGATTCTGCAAAGATGGACAATGCTATGGACCCAGCTCTGAGTGAAGCGCTGGTCAGCATGGCTACGGTGGGTAGTAAAATAGAAGAGAAAGCTGCCGAAGTGGCAAAAGAGCTGCGGGAAACCAGCAAGGAGTCCACACAGGAGGTCACCAATGCCACAACGGACTTCTTCGGAAAAGGATGGTTAGGAGACACATTGCGGTCTATATCGAACAAGAGTGACGCTCTTGGCGCGGACTTGGAATATTTGTTATTGCCTGATGGGCGATACGGAACACTTGACGCAAAGCGTGAAGCGAAGGAGCTTGGCGGTATTGACGGTGAGCGGCTAGAAAGGGTATCTAAGCTGTTCAGGCAAGCACTTGAAGAATCTGGGGACCACGTCGACCGGAAGGTGCAAGAGAGTGTGCAAAAAGTACTTGGTGAGCGCGACAAGGCGCACGGCCAACTGGATAAAGACGAAGGCCTCAGTGATATCCTTGGCACACTGGCAGACTTCCGTAACGAAACCCTGAGCGCGATACACAACGTAGAGGACGCTGTGGACGAGGGGATCGTGCGAGCGGAAGGTGGCTTCCGTACATATCGTGATGATGTACGTGGCATATCGAAGGACAAGGGTGATCAAAAGGAATTAGACGTTTCCCAAAGACTTTCAGACTTCCGGGCGGAAATGTCTGAAGACATACAGGAATTTAGAGGCCAGGCGGCTCCCGAGTTCAAACAAGCGAGGGCGACCGCTAGGAGTCTGGTTGGAGGAGCTATGAAGCTTGTAGGGGAACAGGAACTAGGCGAAGTTTTCGGGGTCCACTCAAGCGCTATGGTGGCGGCAGACCGAGTACGGAGTGCCTTTGGGAACCTGTGTAGCACTGCGAAAGAGTTCCTGTACGAAGAGGGTCCTAAAGTTATCGGGGAAGTAGATAAGATAATCAACGACAGGATCCGGTACAAAATACACGATGGCGAGTGCAACAAGTTCGTTGTGTTTACTACCGATATAAAGGACCATGTACATGATGGGCTGTCCGGAACTGCTGCTACACTGAGTGCCGCTCAGCAGAGCATGGACAAGGCGGTGATCTCCTTTGAAAAGGAGATCAGGAGCCTGACTGAGGTCAGTCAGCTCGACCAACTGGCTAGCAAGCTGACAACGTTCCAGCAGGAGACTGTAAAGATCATAGGGGGCGCCCTGAAGGCAGTGAAAGAAGGAAGGCAAGCTGTTCTGGATGGTGCTGAGAAGTTTGAAAAGGAAGCACTTAGGGTAACAGAAGGGCTCTTGGATGGGCCGAAAGGGGAGCTGAAAGAATCGCTGGAACATTTCAAGGAAACGGTAGCGGAACTGAGGCGGGGAGTGGAAGTCAAGGCTCTAGGGGAGCTGAAGGCGATGATCAAGCTGTCGGACAAGGAAATGCGGCGTGCTATTGCCGACATACCTTACAAGGCGTTGTCAGGAGTTCCATACAAAGGTGTAGCCGAGTGGATCGAGGATGCCAAGGCAGGGAGGGATATGGATTCGAATCTGGCTGAATCGCTGAAAGAGTTAGACGAAAGCGCTCGGGCGACCGAAACTGGGATTGCGGCGGCTATCCGTAGTTCTAACGAAGCAATAGCGAATGCATTCAGGCGGCTGGCGGAGGCTATTAGGGATGGATGGGCTGAGTCCTCCCAGAAGGTTATCGACTTCTTCGAAGGTAGGGCTGCTAAGGATGCTAAGCTGTTGCAACAGTGGGAGGAAACAGAAAAGCGTCTTAACGAGCGTGCAACAAAAGTCAATGCGGTTCTGGATGCAGCTGGACGGAAAGTCGACGCTGTGTTGGAGGATGCGAACCGAGTCTTGGATCAGATAGACGACGACCACGATCTAGACACTGCGAAGGAAATACTAGAGAGCTTTAGAGGCCAAACTACAGAGGCTCTGGGGGCTGCTCTGAGCGATATAGATGCGGAATATATCGACATGGAAAGAGAGCTGGCGGAGCTGGGCGGCGGAGAGTTGCGAACAGCTATGTACCCATTCACGGATGCGTTGCGTAACAATATGCAAGGGTTTGGCATGGTTGTAGAAGCAGCGAGCGAAGAAGTCGAAACTGTGATAAGGGACCCATTTAGAGGTATCGACAGTAACGTGGTGCCATTCAAGGGTGTAGGCCAGTGGGTTGAGGGGGCTCAGCAGGAAGAAGCTTCAATGGACCCAGCGCTGGAACAAGCGTTGACAATCATCGCGGAAGCGAGTGGCAAAACAGAAGAACGGGGGACTGCTGAAGCGGCAAAGAAACTGCGGGAAACCAGCAAGGAATCCACTGCAGCAGTAGCAAGGTCTACAAGTCAGTTCTTCCAGAACACAGTGCAATGGTTTGTCAGAGCGCATGACTCAGTATCGAGGGAATCTGACAATCTTTACAAAGTACTAGATGCAGCACGGAAGGATGCCAAGGCGGCTGGTGGATGGCAGGGTGAACGGATGGAAAGAGCTCACCAGGCGTTCAAGCAAGCACTTAAGGAGCAGCGTGGTAGGGTTGAAAACACTGCCAGCGCTGCTGCACAAGCTGTAAACGATGCGGTTCTTGCTGCGGGCAACAAACTGGATAACGCTCAGAGCATGCAGGAAGTTCTCGGAGCGCTTACAGACTTCCGGGGTGCAACCTTGCGTTCTATAGACGATGTGGAACGCAATACAGACCGCGCGCTCAGCGATATGGGGAGTGGGTTTACTAAGTTCCAGAGAGAAGCGAGTGAGGACGTAATCCAATCTGGGGTTGAACCCGGACGCGAGGCTGGCCTGCGCAATGCGATAAAGGGAGCTGAAGGCGAGGTTGCCAGCGCAATAGCGTCTGTTAGGGATCAGCTAACTGCTGGGGTTATAGGCGCTCGGTTGACCGAGATATCGCCGGTCGCGAGAGCTATGGAGATAGTAGCAGAGCGTGAACTGCAAGAGGTAAAAAGAGTCTGGGCGACTGCTGTAGTGGCTGGAGACAAAGTAGACAGAGGCTTTTCGAACATGTGCTCTGAGGCCGTAACCTACTTAATAAACCGGGGTGCTGGCCTCATCAGCGGCATGGACGATATAGTCGCGAGGTGCGTCAACGGGCTGAACCGCGACGAAGAAGCAGAAATGCGCAGAGTCGTGCGTGAAATCGGCGATGCCGTAGTACAAAAGTGCAGCACAGTGCGTGCATCCGTAGAGGACGCGCAGGACCGCATGAGTAAGGCGGTTGGTGATCTGTACGAGAAAATAAGAGACGTCAGGAGCGTTGACCAGCTGGAGAGCGTGAAGGATCTGCTGGAAGCTTTCCAAAGGGAGTCTATATTGATCATGGGTGATGCTCTACAGGCGGTTAGAACCGGTAGAGAGGGCATCACAGAGGAGGTCAACAGGTTTGAGCAGGAAGCACGGAGGCTGGGAGACGATCTAGACCCTGCTCCGAAACGCGACGTGGATAAGGCGCTGCAGGCGCTTAAGAAGGAAGTGAAGGACCTGGACAGGGCGATAGAGACCAAGGGTTTGGGACAGCTCAAGTCAATGGTGAATATGGCAGACAAGGCAATGCGGGGTGCTATTGCTGACATGCCGTACAAGGCGTTGGCGTCAGTGCCGTTTAAGGGTACGAAGCAGTGGCTCAGGGACGCTAGGTCAGAGAAAAAAGCTGCAGCTCTGGACCCAGAGCTGCGTCATGCACTGGAGACGATAGAAGAAGCTGCTAAGGCATCTGAGACCGGGATCAGAAGGGCTCTGCGTATTTGTGGAGAATTGCTCGAGACTTTTTTTGAAGGTATAAGAGAAAGTTGGGACACAATGCTCAGCAAGGTTGTCGCTCGTCAACGATCCAACGTAGACAATGTAGAGTGGCAGAACGAGATGAACAGCCTATGGGGCCAAGTGCGTGGCCAGGTCAGGGCGTTGTCAGGTGATGTTGCTGAGACTCTGAAGCAGGCTGAGGTGCTGGTTAATCAGCTGCGTAAAGAGGCAATGGAGAAGGCTGAGCAGGCCACGCTGGGTGAGGAGAAGCAGCAGATACTGGAAGAATTCCGGAACGAGTCTTCCAAGATCATGGCAAATGTCCTGAACACTGTGAACGAGGGTAAGGAAGGCCTAAGACAGTATATCCAACAGCGTTTTGTGGGTGCTAATGATAACGAAATCCAAGAGGCGTTGCAGGAGTTTGAACAAACTGTACCTGAGGTGCTGAATTCTCTCGAAGTCACTAGGGAGCAAATCGACCTCGCTGCCAAGGAGGACCCAGACCTAGGGTTCAGTACTACTTCTGTAGGTAGTGAGCAGCGCGATATGGAAGAGACTCTTGAGCGACAAGCAGGTGGATTGCAGGTTGAGGAGTTCGACAACGATCTGCGTAGTAGCATGCAGCAGGAGCGAGTAGGGCAGCTGGGTGCTACTGCCAAGATCGATCAAGCGCTCGAGCAGAACCCTGGCTTGGAGCAGGAACTGCTGGATGCTGTTAAGGGTTTGGAAGAAGGTATAAAAGAAGCTGCCAACCCGCAGCAGCGGTTTGCTGAACAGGAGCAGGAGGCACAGCAACAAAGAGGGGGTGGTAGAGGCAGATAGTGTGTACCTCAGCGAAAAACCACTGGTGCGGCTGGTATTCTAATGAGTGATCAGAGGAGTACTAAGCCGCCCTTGTTTTGTGCTCGCACCGCTGGCGCGTTGATGAATTGTGTGGGGAAGACGCCACACATAGCCCATTGGGCTATTAGCAAGCTGTCAGATTTCTTTCCGGAGGATTTTGCGTTGGAGCAAGAAACCGGCTGCAAGGGGACCCCCAGTGGAACTTGCGTTTGATTGCTGGCTGTTGGCTTCGGAGTGTCCCTTGAGGTTTCATATTCTTAAGTTTCGCTGTGACGGGTCTTAAGAACATAAACAACGGGGGATGGCCAAACAATGCCGCAAGAGATGCGTTCAACGAGTGTGATAATAACGAAGACGACCAAGAGTGGCGACTTTCTCGGCTTCCTAGGCGGACTTGGACGTGGCGGAGGTGCAAAGAAGGGAGTTCCGGATGAGGAGCTGATAAATACCCACCAGAAAGAAAGGGGCATGCAGGCCCACCTGTCGATGACGATATGGACAGCGATAACGGGTAACACCGAGCACGGCGCTGCCAGGGGTGATGTCGAGGAGCGCGTCGGGGGGGGGATGAAAGCACCGCTGGTGGAACCTGCAATGGAGGGAGTTACGCCAGCCCATGAATAAGTGTACCAAACGAACAAGTAGCAGCAGCGCTAGTACCACAACCTGTGCCGGCACTGTAAGCGCCGAAGCCCACGTGGCCGCCCCTGAGAAGCCAGTCTCCCAACTGAACACTGACACCCTAGGTAGCCACCATGCGCACCGGAGCTTGTAGTAGCTCCTGAAGCAGCGGAGGAGCCCGAGCCTGTGGCAGTGGCGCGCCAGAACCCGCCCCAGGAGGCAAAGAAGGTTGCAGGTCCGTAGCGGGCTTAAGAGGAAAAGGCCAGCTCTGGTAGCGGACAAGGAGCAGCGCAGTAGGAGGGGGTCCAGTGCTTGAGGTCCAGAGGGCGTTGAATGATAATCCGGGGCTGGCACAGGCTTTGGATGGTGTCCCAACTAAAAATCAGCAGCAACAAGGGAGCATCCAATAAAGAAGGTGGAAGCATAAGATAAAAGGGTCTTGATGGACTGAACGGGGCTACTGTGCGTCTGGTGGTCCTTAACGTGGCATAGGAAGAGGACAGAGCCTCACATTTCCTGGCGCCCACAAGAATACCTGCGGTTGTACAGGAGAGAGAGTACTACACCCGTAGATATTTTATACTAAGTTAGTGAATGGGTTGTCTAATTTCTAAAAGATTCTGAAGGAGCGGCTAGGCCCTTGCTAGAGAGGGGGAAGCCTTTTTTCTTCTCATCAGAATACTCGGTCTCAGTCATGGCGGGTCACAGGCAGCTGCTGCTCGGGCGGACGTCTGTTATTCCCTGTCGCGAGCTGCAATGTTTGGGTGTAGCGAGGGAGTGAGGAATGGATAATGTCAAGAAAGATTCGTCAATTTGGCGCAATAGCAATAAAAGAGCAGAAGACGTCGTAATTGCTGAAATCCAGCAAAGGGTGGAGGAGTGGTTTCCTAAGAGCAATCCTGCTACTTGTGACACTGACCCCCTCTCGAAAGAAGGGGGAGAAGGCCCAACGCTGCCCGCTGCCGACGAAGAGAAGAAAGAAGAAGAAATACGACAACCTGCTCCTCCGAATAAAGAGAAGATACCCGGGATTGGTGCGAAGTTAAAGGTTTGGTTGGGTGGCTTTGGGACCGCGGGTTTCGGGGTAGGGGCCTGGGCCCTCGCCTCTGCTGCTGCAGGTGCAGCAGGAGGACCTGCGGGTATTGCTGCTGCGATTCTTACGATTGGTGGGATAACAGCGCTCAGTGGCGGAGTGGTGTTTGGAGCAGGTAAGATACTCAACCGTGCCAAGGGTGAACGGGCACCGAGAGGCGAGGAAAAAGCTTCCCAGCAGGCGCACTCTAAAGCAGGCTGGACAACAGTGCAGGTTATGCTGTGGGGGCTGTTGAGCGTAGGAGGTGGTGCTGCCGTTTTAGCGTTAGCGCCTGCCATAGCGCCTATATTTATATTTGCTGGGCTGATGACCTCGGCTATAGGTTTGATAATAGGGCTTGACAAGTCCGTGAGTGGCATACGTATGTTGAAACGTAGATCCGACATGGCGATCGCCGACCTCAGAAGTAACCTGAGCTACGGTTTCAACAAGATTAGAGGGGTGCTCACTCCTCGGGAAACTGCGGATGCGCTGATGCAAGAAGTAGTTGGGATACAACCTAGGAGTTGGAGCCTGGAAATGGAAGCTACCATCAAGGAGCTGCTGAAGGTCACTGACGACGACATTACCAGGTATGAAGTGGCGACTTTTAAGCAGACTTGTGAGAATAGCGCCGAAAATGCAGGCAAAGACGTCGAATCCTTCATTAGGGGGCTAAGTTGGCTTCTGGACGAGCTAGAGAAAGCCGCTAAGGGGGTGCGGGAGAAACTGGTAGACAAGATAGAGGGCCTGACGCCAGAACAACGCACGATCATCGATGATGCCGTGAAAAAGTTTTTGGCGGATGTTAATGCAAAAATCCAGCCTGCGATTAGCACTCTGGACAAACTTGCCGATAAAAGCGGCGCGTCAGTCAGGGCTGTTCGTCAATGCATGAAAGACATGAAGAACGGCCAGGATCTGCAGGGCCTAGTAGGGAGCCTGGGCATCTTTGAAGCCGACATGGCTCGTGCAGTGAAGGATGCAGTGTACACTATGTTGACGGTTGTAGGGGAGATTCGGCACGAGAGGGTACTTAAAAATCTACACCTCGAGGTTCAAGGCAAGATAAACAACACAGCAAAAGAGCTACGGACTCAAGCGTATAATGCGCTGAAGGAGTGGAGCAATGAATTTCAGGGCAAGCTGCAGGCCTTTTTGGAACCAAAGGAAACCACTGCTTTTGAAGGTGCAAAGAGGTTTCTGCGGTTTAAGCGTGGGCAGAGCATCGCTTCAGAGGCTGCAAAATCGGTGTCAGTCCTCAGCCAGAGCTTCATCAATGCGACCAAAAATATGGCTACGCAGTGTAAGCTCGAGGTTCCACCTGTTGACGCCCTTGTGCTGGATAGCAAATTGCGCCTTCCCAACCTAGGCGTGATAAGCCATGATGCCTGCGAGGAAATCGACCAAGCGAACGCAAAGGTCGAGGTGGAGCTGCAAGAGATACTTGAAGTGCTCAAAGGTGAGCTCATAAAGGCCGGTCATAGCCTGCACAAAACCGCTCACGATATGCTGACCGAGACAGTCGGTGCTTTGAGACATTGTAAGGATGTTATTCCCGAAACAAAGCTGCCTGCTAGATGGAGGGGTGCGGGTATAGAGGTACTCATTAAGGCTCGTGTGGGCCTTGAAAATTTCATCCGTGATGTTGACACTACAAAGTCGCGCTTTGAGGAGGGCGTAAAAGCGGTAAAAACATCTGCGGATCTTACACACTTCCAAGAGGAATTGGGTGCACTGTATGAATGCTACAACCGAATAGTGCGTGAAGTATCGGATATTACTGTACAGACCTCACAGGGGGTTGAGGCAGGCCTGCTTGCGAACATACCGAAGGAAGAAAACCTGGCCCGGCGGGCATACGTGAATGAGTGCAGGGATGTTTTGCGTCTGATGAACCTGTCTATGGTTCGCCTCTTGGCACGGTTGGGTAGTGCAGTAGAGGTATTCCGCCGCGGTACAACAAGTGCAGCTCGCTCAGCGGAGGAAAAGGCGTACACAGCGCGAAGGGGTGTTTTCTCCGTGTTGGAAAAACATGATGTGGGCATCGATGTCAAGCAACGTGGTGGCGCAGGGTATGAGCAAATGGTTGACGATGAGATCGGTGCTACCGTTCTCTTGGAGGCTTTCCAGGACGCTGTTGAGACGTTGGTCAAAGGTGCCGGGAGAGAAGGTGAGGAGGAGGCCATACCGCTGCTCAAGTATAGCCTTGCTCTGGGTATAAACACACAAGCCGGCGTGCTTGATAGCCTGCTGGGTGGGGCAAAGGATCGCCTACGCGATGTCAAGAATGGTGCACTTAGAACTGCGGAATGGGTGAAAGAATTGATGGTAGGCGACCCAGTGAAAACATCGAAGATTTCCGACTTGACGCAGCAATTCGAGAAGGCAATTAACGATAAGGTGACAAAAGTTGGGGCAACCATAGACTGGTGGAACGACAAGCTAGGTGATGTTGGTCAAAGTATTGAGGCGAGGGCAAGAGAATCTCAGCACACAGTTGAAGATCTGCTCCAATCATTGAAGGCGTACCACGTATTCAATGAGCGCGCTTCTGGTGCCATAGGTGAAGCGGCAACGCTGATAAAATGCACTACGGTAGGGATTGGAGCTGAGATCAAGATGTACGTAGCAGAGGTACGGAAGATCGTAGAAGGGACTCTAGCCCACGAGCGGGTGGAAAAGGCGCTAAAAGCGTGCGAGAGTGAGTACGTTCAGAATGCCCAGGGAATAATAGAATGGGAAGCGGACAGAAAGCAGCACGCTTATGATATGTTGAAAGGGGTGACTGATGCACTCACCGAAAATCCCGGATACGCAAAGCCCCAACCACATGCACTAGGTGGTGAGAAGATGAGCACTACGCAGTTGAAAAAGCTTGGTCAGGACCTGCGCTATGGTGCGGAACAAGGTATAAGAGAGCTGGTGCAGGAGGTAACCAAGCAATATGGCCCAGAGACAGCTGGAAAAGGTTTGCTGAAGATCTGTGATGCGTTGAACGTTGGCAGTACAGTGCGTAGCGCTGTTGATGATGCCATTAAGAACGTTCCTCGCGGCACCACTATGCCGAATAACCAAACAGCACGAGGTGTGCTGATAAACCGGGATGCGGTGCAGAAGTTCTATGAGGACAAGGCCGCGCTCAATAATGAGATCAGGGAGGCACTGAAGGCCCCTATAGCCGCTGTACAGGATGGGAAGTTCGACAAACTTCGGGACAAGCTGTCCTTCATGTCGTTTGAGTGTGTTCCCATAGCCCATTTACTGGTATCGCCGTTAAGGCCAGGTTCACCTATGCCTGACGTGCAGTATACGAGTAGGCTGATGACGAACATTGGTGAAATGGCGCCGCAGGATGCTGGGCAGAAAATCGGCGACCGGCTGGAGCAGGTTCAGCACTTGAAAAATAAGCTAGACTTGACCCTTGGGCGTACGGCTGCCGGAATGACATTTGATAAGCCGGAGCTTGAGCAGTCAGTGATAGAGGGGGTCCTACGGCACCTGGATTCCGTGGTGGAGACAGGGATAAAAGCAGATGCCAGCGCGAGACAGCTGGAGAGAAGTGGCAGAGTGAGTGTAATGTGGGATGCGATAACGGATTCCATTGGGAAAATGATCGGATTGGGAGAGTCTCCTGAGTTGGATAAGAGTGCCAGTATCGCGGCCAAGGGCCTGCATGAGGCTGTGCAAGGACAGGTTGATGCTCCTGAGGCGGCAACCGATACTCAGCGGCAGGCGGACGTCCGGAGAAATGGAGGTGTTAGAGGTAGATAAGGAGAAATGGGGAGGCGGAAGCCGGCCCTCTCTTTGGGGCGACAATGGCAGAGGTCCTAGGTAGGCATATTTGTAAGGGAGTTGTAGCTGCACCTTAAGTGTGGCCACCAGTGTGTTGGTAGTTGTGTGAGAATGGGGGTGTCACACCTGTAGGTTCATACTAAATTAGTAAATAAGTTGTTCAATTTCTCGGAGGATTGCTGCAAGGGTGTCAGGGCTCTTGAGGGAGTAAGGGGGGCCTTCTCCTGTGATGTCAAGTTTCCTTAAGGCGGACTGAGGCAGCTGCGAGCCCGGAGCGGTGTGTGGCGGACCTGTAGTTGGGAAAGCAGTAAAGGTGGGGTACGTGGAGATGGTTGCGTTGAAGGATGAAATCCTGGCAATACAAAAATGGTTGGAGACAGCGGAGAAGGGACTTGATTCGTTCTATGCGGGTGCCCTGCCTCTCACGTGGATCAGCTCAAGAAAGCGCCAGGTAGCGGATGCTCTTCCGGAAGAACAACAGAAGGCCCTAGCAAGATCCACAGGAAAGTTCTCAAGGGTGCTGAATAGGGACGCGGCAGAGGTCAAGGAGCGCATTGGTGAGGCTGAAGAGACACTTGCGGACTTCAAGCCAGATGAGATGGGAGAGGAGACGGACGCTAAGAAAGGCGAAATTCGCAGAATTGCCTACGGTGCGGTGGATAAGGTATTGGTGAGAGCATCAGCAAGTTGTGCTCACCTCGATGGATTTTTGGAAAAATTGACAAAGAGCTTTACGCGCGGTGATGAGGTGCTGTTCGACGAGGAGTCACTAGAAGACGTTAGGAATGCAGCTGAAGCCCTGGAGTTTACGAAAGGAGTGGTCGTCCAAGGCTACAATTTGTCTTTGAAGAAGAGCAGTGCCATTGTTACCGACTACCTCGAGGGTATGGGCAAGCACCTTTCCAACTTTGAGCAAACTGCCAAGCAGCATGCCAGTAGGTTAGCCGCTACTATGATCGGAGGGGGTGCTCTTGAGGGACAGGCGCAGGAAATAAGTGATGCGGTCAGCAATTTTGAGTCACGCATTCAGAGGATAACGGGCCTCAGGGAGTTTCTTGGAAAGAGTGACGAGTTTGTCAAAAGTGTGGTCTCAGGTGTTGAGTCAAAAGGTGTAGAACTGCAAGAAGGGCATAAGACACTCAGGGAGGGTGTACACAAGAGGATAGACACGATGGTAAAAGAGGCGGGTGATCTCGACACATATCTCAGTGAGTTCACAAAGAAGATAAAGGAAGTAGATACTAACGGGTGGTACGTGGCGTCGCTGAGGGACTTCATGGATGCCATGGCCAAGCACATCAGGGAACTCGAAGACGCAGTAAAGCAGAACAGCACAAAGGTATGCAAAGCCCTTGGAATCAAGATGCCGTCTAAAGGTGGTGTATTCCAGAACATGCTTACTGCTATCCGTGAGTCCTTCGCTATGATATGCGAGAAGGTGAGCTTGTACTTACAGATGCAGGCCCTGTCGTGGGGGCAATGGTCCACAACCACAAGAGAGCGTGTGGTAGGTTGGGCTGGCGATAAGAAGAGGTGGCACTGGGCGGCGCTAGGGTGGCACGCTGTAGCTCAGGACGCGCTAAAAGAAGCAGGGGACGACGTTGACCCCACAGTGCAGGAGTTAGTGGAAAACACTGGCAAGATCCTGGGTGAATGGGGCGAGGAAGAGAGCATAGCGCCAGGCGGTGGAATAGAAGAAGCCGCAATGTGGGAGGCGGCATCAGATCTCTTAGAGATGGGGGAAGAGGCAGGCGCTGCGGGCAGAGTTGGAATCCAGAAGACATTGTCTGATACTGAGGTCACAGAAGAAGCTGGCCAGGCTCTTGCGAGTGCCGTAAGTGAAGGAGAAGAACCGCAGCAGCGAGAGGACGAGCGGTCCCTGGGTAAGGCTGAAGAAGTGCGATGCTCGTGGGGCGGCTACAGCAGATAATTTTGATTTATTCAGATGGTTAGTTAAAGCCGGCGTCTAGCGGAAACGTCACCGAGGGTGGATAGCTTCGGTGAATGGGCGCGGCGGCTTCAATAGTCGCGAAAGCCAGCTGCCGGGGTAATACTCAATAGAACAGCACAGGAGTGGCGACTTCAGCGCAGTAGGTTGTTATTTTTGAGTGAGAGTTATGGCCAGGGATAGGAAAGAGGACTCCGTATGGTTGGTGTTTTGTCGAACATAGGCAGCTCTCTTTGGAGTAGTGTTAAATGGGCCTTTACGGGAGTCAAGAAGTGGTGGGAAACAATGTGGGTGAGGGCAACTCTGTCAGTGACTCGGCTATTGGGACACTCGTTCATGCGGGTGTAAGCCGGCAGCAGTTGCAGCAAGTGAAAGAGGAGTCTAATCTTATCGGTGAGATGGGCTGCCAGTACTATGAGCGCCATGCCAGCGAGCTGGCAGCGATTGTTACGCGTGTAGAAGCAGTTGCCGAGGACACGTTAAATCGGGTCCAGCTGCGTGTCAATGCGACAGTTGGGAGTGCAGCGGCGTTTCGTGTGGAGGTTGGCAAGTTGCTAAATAATGCGGTACCAAATGTGGACTCGACACAGCTTCTGGATGACGTGGAGAGGGTTGCTCTCAGGTCTGTGAAGAGCGGCATGATGCACGGGTTTTACTACCCAGTCAAAGGGTTTCTTGAAGAACTTCCGAAAAAGATATGCGAGAAGAAGCCGATGCTCGGTCTCGGTAAGGATATCACGGCGGCAGCCACTGCGATGGCGAGGGAGGTGACTTACGCGCATCAGGATCTCAATGGGGCTGTGACAAGCTTTATTGGCGAACACGCCGGTGAGGTGTCTGCGGACTTTGCGGCTCAGGTTGATGCCCATTTCAGGAATACCATCCTAAACAAAACAACCGAGCTTGTTCTTCGTGTCAAGGATGTATTAGTAGGAACTTTTGTAGAAGAGATAGAGGCGGCGTTTAAGACCATAAGCACTAATATAGCTATGCGCTCAAAAGAAACCATTAGTGACATAAAAGCTGCGCAACAAAGGCGAGAAGGCAGGATGAACTTATTTATTGTAAAGAGCAGCGTAACAGCAGGGCAGCATGCGGAGCTTCAGTGGATAATTCAAGAGGCGAGTTCAGGGTTGGGTGAAGTTGCAAGGGACGGCCAGATTGATTGGCCAGAAGCAGCAGACAATGCTCCTGACCTTCAGCAACAGCGGGGGCATATGGCCCGACGGGGAGGCGGTCAACATAGATGATGGGTTGGGCAAAACCAACGGAGAAACTCACTTCCCTCTTAGGTTGGCGTCCTGCTTAAAAAAAGGGGGGGATGGGGCGAGGCCACCTTCGAGGCCGGGCGTACCGAGCCCGGAAAAACAAGACGGCGCCCCACGGGTGCTACGGGTGCTACATGTGCCAACGGCTCATCAAGCAGGCTAGAGCAGATCTTCCATAGATTCGGTCATAATTCCCAACGAAGTCGGGTCGCTTAGGTCGTGACCACCCGACTTAATCAGGCGTACCTGAACACTCTCCGACCTTACCTTTTCCGCTATTAGCAACGAAACGTGATGTGGCACCACCGTGTCGCACATGCCGTGTACCAAAACCATGGGACACTCGATGGCAATCTCTGGCTTGTTAATCAGGAGATGGTTTTTGCTGTCCTCCATAAGACGTTTGCTGATGATATAGCTGCGACACCCTTTGCCTTCAGGGCGCACTTCGGCGTGGCCCGTAGACATGATCTCTTCCAACTCCGACGTACTCAGGTCCAGACTCTCGGTGAAATCTGGCGCGGCTGCCAGACCAACCAACCCGCGCACTCTTTTGCCATGCCGCAGAGCTACCAACAGCATGAGCCATCCTCCCATGCTCGACCCCACGATAACCAGCGGCCCGCTGGTCAGAGATTCAACGACATCTACACAATTTCTATACCACTCTCCTATTCCACATTCGGTAAATTCTCCGCTAGAGCTCCCGTGGCCGAAGTAATCAAACACCGTACAGCCTATACGGTTAGCCAAGCAGTAGTCGAAGATGTAAGAAGCTTTGGTGCCATGCATGTTGGACATAAAGCCGCCAAAGAACACGACCGACACAGAGCTGCGAAAACCCGTCTGCGCGTAAGCTATGTGGGAAGACCCTACCAGCTCCAGCCTCTTTACCTCACGCATGAAAACACCCACCTGAAGCAAGAAACAGCACCTCAACATTCTAGAACAGTTCCGTGCCTTTTGCAAGGAGTGGTGAAGTAGTCAGCCCCGCGGCACTGAGGAACGACGCTGTAGCATGTTAGCTGCCTTCCCTCTTTACTCGCTTCATGTACGCCAGCAGATCCGCAACGTCCTGTGGCTTTGAAAGCCCGGCAAAGGCCATCCTGGTCCCCTTAGCATAGCCCCTAGGGTTGGTAAGGAACTGGAACAGCTCCTCTTCCTTCCAATGCCCGCCCTTCTCTAGCAGCGCTTTGGAGTATTTGAAACTCTTGGACGAACACTTCTTGGAACCTATGATCCCCCACAAGTTGGGACCCACGCGGTCAGGCCCGCCCTCGTTGAAGGTGTGGCAAGCTGTGCACTTTTTGGAAACCGCCTTTCCTCTCTCAGCATCGGCGCTGAACATGAGGGATGCCAGGTCCACATTCTGCTGTGACGCAGCGCCTTGAATGTGCGACGCATCCCGCACACTCCCCACGTCCACAACGTACCCCTTGGTGGGGTTCTCGTCGGGATTATATAACAGATCAACAACGTTGCTGACTAGCAGTATCAGGAAAGATGCAAGCAAAACGGCAGTAGCGATTCTATTGAACCCAAAGCCGCACACGTCTAACCCACTATGAATCGTATCAAGGTAAGCTAGTTCAATAGTTCAGCGCAGTCAATACATAAAATCCGGAGGCGTACTTTATGCAGATTTGCGTTAGGGACTTACCATTTTTCGTGAGAACCATTACACGCCCAACAAGCCCAAATATGTTACACTGGAACGCTTGCCAGCAAGCTCTGGAGTAGTCCCTCACGGGCTACGGCCAAACCCCTTCTTACAGTTGAGGTATTGCTCTACCTGCGGTACTACCGCGGAGCTAATGCCAGCTCCATACTATCCAATATTCCAAAAACGACATCTGGCTTAAGAAAAAGTAGAACAGTGCACGCAGACGAAAATATCATAGCAGCGAGCATAGGTAATGGCGCTTCAGAGTGGCCACCGTATGTAGCCCTGGAGAAAAACATCCTGTACATGACAGGGACGAAATACGACGTGTTCAGCAGGGTGCTCGCCACTATCGTAAGCGCAACTACGAGATGCTCCCCGCTCACCGCGGCAGACAGGATGGAAAACTTGCCCCAAAAGGTCGCAGCGGGAGGCACTCCTATCATCGCAAAGGCGCCTATACAGAACGCACCTGCGGTTACAGGCATCATCCTACCAATGCCGCTGATCTCCCTAGTCTCTGTCTTACCGGTAGATGCGTATATGGCCCCCACAGAGAAGAACAGCGTGATTTTGGCAAATGCGTGACAGACCATCTGAAACACCGATGCCCTGACCGCTTCGTCCGTATACATAGACAACGCCAGCGTTATGTAAGAGAGCTGGGAGACGGTGGAATATGCCAGCAATCCCTTCATGCTGGTCTGCCGGATTGCTGCCAAGGACCCTATGATAACGGTGGCTGCAGATATGAACATCAGGATGTTGAAGTGGGGGGCCGAACCGCCATAATACTCGCTCATTCCTCGGATTCCCAGCACATACACCGTGATCTTGATAATCGTAAAGACGCCAGACTTCACAACAGCAACCGCGTGCAACAGCGCGCTCACAGGTGTTGGGGCGACCATGGCCTTAGGGAGCCATATATGCACGGGTACCATTGCAGCCTTCGCAACCCCATAGCACAACAGAACCGTCAGAACTGGCAGGAAACTCGAATGCGTCTCAGATATGAAATGCACGGTATCAAATGACCCCATGGCCCCGTCCAACCCGCACATTATCACCACCGCAGGTAAGAAAAGGAGCATCGAAGTGCATAGGAGGGTCCTCAGGCAAAAACTCCCGCCCTCTAAGGCACTGGCACTCAGCCCATGCGCTATCAAAGGGTACGTACACGCTGTGAGCACTTCATATGCGATAAACAACGTAGCTACATTCCCAGCAAAGGCCAAACACAGAGTGCAGCCTATACTTGCAGAGAAACACGCATAAAAGACGGGGTACCTCTCCTTGTTCTTTTGGTTTTGGTCCGTCTTGTCCATGTAACTTAAAGTGTAGACGTTTGTTGTTATCCACAGGACAGAGACCAACAAACTAAATACCATGCCGAAGGCTTCTGGTTGCAGCGTCAAATGTAACGATGAGGTCAGCACGTGCTGGAGTGCCACATATTCCCCACCCGAGCAGAGCACATACAAACGATACAGTATCGGCAGCAGTGCGCACGAAGACGCCAACGTAAACACCCTATAGGAGCGGGGTACTCTGTGGAAAATCAGGATGAGCGCGGCTGACACAAACGGGAGTAGTACCGCTCCAAGCAGCAAAACGTCCGCACGGTAAAGAAGCTGGGTCATCACCTATCCACTGTACGCAGACCACAGTTAATAGCAATAAAACACTCGGAAGTAAAACACTTTACTTTTGTGTATAGGGGGGACAAACCTGCGCGAGGATGGGAAGAGCGCTGTCCAAATAACACCCCGGCTGCCGCGTTCGCGCAGTGAGGGCACGCCAAGCAGCACACTCACGTCATAGAAGGCAGATTTCTGCAATGCATGGATTGACCCGCTACTCCTTTACCCAGCCGCCATGAACAGGCATCACGTTCAACCAGCGGGTGATGTATACAACTAGGATGTCGGTACAGGAGTGTGCCTCTAGCCGAGCAGCATCTGCTACAGAGCATCCTCAACTTTGGGGATCTGTTGCTGCTCCGCCCTAGCGCGGGCAATTGCACACTTGGCTGCCAGAAGCTTTGCTACCGGGACTTTGTATGGGGAGCATGAAACATAGTCTATTCCCAGTTCGGAACACAACTGCATGGCCTCGGGGGTACCACCATGTTCCCCACACATTCCGGTCTTGACTTTTATCCCGGACTTATGCGTGAGTTCCATTGCAATCTCTATTAACCTACCGACCCCCTGCACATCCAGCCGCTCGAAAGGATCGGAATTCAGTATTCCCGAATCCACATAGTGTTCAACGAACCCTGAGGAGTCATCACGCGACATGCCCATAGTTGTTTGAGTCAGATCATTTGTGCCGAAACTAAAAAATCGCACGTGCCGCGCAAGCCTATCTGCAATAAGTGCAGCTCTAGGAAGCTCTATCATAGCCCCTATGCTGTACTGTACATTATCGAATTGTGTAGCAACGCGCTTAACCAGGTCGCCCACTGCGGCCATCTCACCCTCATCCATCACGAATGGAACCATTATCTCCGGCACCACCTCAGGCCCTCCGTCTGCACGCAACTCCTGCACTGCTTGGAAAATTGCTCTCACCTGCATTTCGTAGATCTCGGGGTACGAAATTGCCAACCTGCAACCTCTGTGGCCCAGCATCGGGTTCTTTTCGCACAATGCTGCCACCCTGTTGCGGACATGCTCTAAAGGCTTGCCCATCCTCTCAGCAATGTCTTCCAGCACTGCACTGCTTGTCGGTAGAAACTCGTGTAGCGGGGGATCCAACAACCGGATAGTCATCGGCCTCCCCCGCATACAGGCGAACATCACCCGAAAATCGTTCTTTTGCATGACTTCAATCTGCGCGAGAGCACTTGCACGCGCTTGTGCGTCGCTAGCTACTATCATCTCCTGGACCATGGGGATCCGTTTGTCCGAGAAGAACATATGCTCTGTCCTGCATAGCCCCACACCGTCTGCACCAAACTGCTTGGCAGTCTTTGTGTCCTCCGGGGTATCCGCATTTGCCATCACGCCTATGGTCCTGGTTGCGTCTACCCAGCGCATGAACTCGTGGAAGCTCTCTGGGAGCTTCGGGGTCATGGTCTTGACCGTGCCCAGCATCACCTCCCCTGTGCTGCCATTTATCGTGATGTCGTCTCCCCGTGCGATCCTGAGCCCGTCTCCGTTGTAGAAGAACTCACTGCTTTTATCTACGAAAAGCCCACTGGCCCCACATATACACGGCTTGCCCATCCCTCGCGCTACAACAGCTGCGTGAGACGTCATGCCGCCCCTGAGCGTCAATATACCCGCCGCGCTACCCATGCCACTTATGTCTTCGGGACTGGTTTCCTGCCTTACAAGTATTACGCTTCTGCCCTGCTTTTTCAGCAACTCGGCGTCATCGGATGTGAAAGCAACGCACCCGGATGCCGCACCTGGTGATGCTGGTAACCCTCTACAGACCACTGTATTGTCATATTCCCCATCTAGCACCGGATGCAGCAGCCCGCCCAATACGGTATGATCCACCCGCATTATCGCTTCTTCCTTGGATATGAGGCCCTCCTGCACCATGCTAACTACCAGATGCACAGCAGCTTGGGCACCACGCTTGCCTGGGCGCGTTTGTAGGATCCACAACTTGCCATCCTGCACCGTAAATTCTATGTCCTGCATATCTCTGAGATGTGCTTCAAGCCTGTGGCATACCCCAACCAGCTCGCTATACGCACCAGGTATGACCCGCTCCATTAGGGCTATGGGCGCCGGATCCTTGTTACCGGATACCACGTCTTCACCTTGCGCATTTAACAAGAACTCTCCGAACATTTCCCGTTCTCCTGTAGAAGGATTCCGAGTGAAAACCACCCCAGTTGCGGAGTTTTTGCTGATGTTGCCGAAGACCATAGACTGCACATTGACTGCGGTGCCGGCTTCCGGCGAAATGCCATACATATTTCGGTATGCAACGGCCCTGCAGTTCATCCAAGACCCGAACACTGCTTCTATCGAGCTGATGAGCTGTACGCCGACGTCCTGAGGGAACTTTGTACCGCTGTGTTCCAACACCAAATCTTGGAACTCTTCGATCAGCTCGCGCAATGCCCGGACGTCCATTATGGGTGCCCCGGGCAGCAGGGACAATTCTCTGCATTTCGTATCGTACGCCTCGGTGAACAGATGATTATCCAGCTTCATGACAGTTGTGGCGTACATGTGTATGAGCCTTCTGTAACTGTCATACACGAATCTTTCGGGGCGAGATTGCTTCAGCCCCCGTACGACCTCATCGTTCAGACCAACATTCAGCACCGTATCCAGCATGCCGGGCATGGATACCACGCTACCAGAGCGCACCGACACCAATAGCGGTCGTTCAGGGTTGCCGAACTCCAGAGACAACCCGCTGCCAAGATGGCCCAGGGCCCACTTGAGCTCGCGCAGCAGCTCTTCAGGCAGCTTACCGTGCTCACGATAATACCTGCATATCGGCGTTGGGATTGTAAAACCTGGGGGGACACTAATGCCGATTTTGCACATCTCAGCCAGCCCAGCACCTTTGCCGCCGAGCAAGTCAACCGAGTGTATGCCACCAGCAGATTCATTCTTTCCGAAGTGGTAAACCAACCTTTCGCTCATATACCCCTACTAGACTTGCAAAGTGGGTTCAGGAACACAAGTCGAGTATCCCTGCCAAAGATGATAAAGCTTAACACCCGGCAGTGCAACCACGCAGAGCTCCAAGTGCAAAAATCTACAGAGTCACTGCACTGTCCTACTAACGCGCCTGAGCAAACCGCCCGCACTGCACTAATGGCGAGTATAGGAGGTGACGAAATACGACCCCATGGGGCTGAGAAGACCGCCTCCAAAAGCCGTACGATTTTGTATACACCTGGAGCTGCTAGTAATCACTTAGATAGTACAACCGTGTCGTACACTATGTCGTGAAAAGTTTGCCTATGCTTGCGGAAGAGGGCTACCATGTACCAAAAAAACCACAGAAACAGCACCACAACCTGCAAGAAGAATAAAATGCTCAAGATTAAGACATCTCCCTCGATTTTTCCTATTGCTCGCATCAGGGACACGGAAACCGTAGGACACAGAAGCTGCGACATTGTCCTATCGAAGGCCAGGACCACCCCAATGCCTTTTTGTGTGCAGCGCATGGCCACATGTATCCCAACAATCTTTTGCCCCAACGACGCTCCTAGCGAGGACACTGGCAGGTATGTGTGATAACAGCATGTTGCCGTGCAGAATATCAAAAACAATGCGCACTCATGCCCATGGAAGATGACTGAGGACACGAAATACGCGAAAGAGGCAATCAACGACAAATCTATGGCGCTGGCGAGCGTCCTCTTGGGAATGCTGGCTAGAGTGAAATTTTCCATTCTAATTCAACAAACCCCTCACAAATTCGCAAAAACCGGCGAAGTCCCTGAATGATAGCACATCTTCGATGTTTGCGTTACCGTAGACTATGGGACGACATTTTGCCCTTCGAGCACTCTCGACATCAGAGATGCTATCTCCCACGAAAAACACATGTTCACCAGGGGGGATATCCAAAATCTCAAGTGCGGCAATAATCGGCTCAGGTGAAGGCTTGTTTTCTGAGGTGTCGCCAGACCCTATGATCACGGAGAAATACTCAGCCAACCCTGTTGTCTTTACCTCCTCCCGAAGTGAATCGCCGTTCTTATTGCTCACGATACCCATGCTTACGTTATGGTTGTACAAAAGCTCCAGCACTCCTAACACGTTGTCGCTAGGACACAACTTTCTGACCTTTGAGGAGCGCTCCGCCAGTTCTTTGTACAACGCTATAGCCTCCTTCCATCTGTCGCCAAGAGAGTACTCCAAATATCTCTCGACCTTGATCGGGCTCACTGAGGACACGTCTATGTCGCCGCGGCCCATGCGCTGCAGAACCTGCTTAGCTATCTCGTAATCCAACCCCCCGTTCTGCACCAGGGTGTTGCACCAATCAAAAATAACTGCTACCGGGGCGCGCATAGATACTACCTTTGTTCCACACACTCAACAACGTTTCGGTTAAAATTTTGTAAAAACCTCAGAAGTCGGTACCTTACGTCTTTTATGGTCGTATTGCAACTATGCCATGGTAAGCCATGACATCATGACAGCTTTCGGTAGGATGTTGCACTTCAGCGCCAACCCCTGTGTTAGGGGGACCGCGCTCTGTGGTCTGTGACGTCTACCTTAGGGCTCTATCTTGGTTTTGTCTTCGAGTCTATAGAGAGTTCTGCCAAGTGTTGCGGGCTGACTTCTGACGGCGCCCCCATCAGTAAGTCCTCACCGGTCTGGTTAAGCGGAAAGCATATCACCTCCCGGATGTTCGGTGCATCGGCCAGCAACATGACCATCCTGTCTATACCTGGAGCCAGACCTCCGTGAGGCGGCACTCCGAATCTGAATGCACGAACTAAGGCGCCAAACTTAGAATTCACGTCCTCTTCGTTATAGCCCACCATGGAAAACGCTTTGTACATTACATCAAGCTTATGATTACGAATCGCTCCACTTGATATTTCAATCCCATTGCAGACGATATCGTATTGATATGCAACTATGTCCGAGGGGTCACTTCCTGTTAGGGCGTCCATTCCTCCTTGCGGCATAGAAAACGGGTTATGGAAGAAATCTAGCCTTCCATTCTCCAGTTTGAAATACGGGAAGTCCACAACCCAGCAGAACCTGAAGGTGTCCTTTTCGGTCAAATCTAGCTCAGATCCGAGCAGGTCCCGTATCTTGCCCGCAAACTCCGCAGCCCTATCCACCTTGTCTGACATGAAAAATACGCTGTCTCCTGCTCCGACTTCCGCTGTGGACCTTATGCTTGCGAGCTCATTCTCACTCATAAATTTGGCTATCGGGCCCTTTGCCAGCCCGTCAGCACCATATGTTACGTAACCCAATCCTCGGGCCCCGAAATTTTTCGCTTGCTGTATTTTGTCATCAAAGAAACTACGCGGGTGTTCCGAAGTGCCAGGGGCGGGTATTGCCCTGACAACCTCACCTGATGCGACGCCCTCCCTGAATGTTCGGAACTCGGAGCTACGGAAGACCTCCGTAACGTCCGATATTATGATAGGGTTCCTCAGGTCAGGTTTGTCCGACCCGTAGCGCATCATCGCGTCGCGATAGGTTATTTGCGGAAACCCCATAGGCGATACTTTCCTGTTGCCGGCAAACTTCACGAATAGGTTATGGAGGACTGGCTCGATGGTGGCGAAAATCTCACTCTGTGTGACGAAAGACATCTCAATGTCGAGTTGGTAAAACTCCCCCGGAGACCTGTCCGCCCTGGAGTCCTCGTCACGAAAGCACGGTGCGACCTGGAAATACTTATCAAACCCTCCGGCCATTAGCAGTTGCTTGAAAATCTGTGGAGCCTGGGGCAACGCGTAAAACTTGCCAGAGTGTACCCTACTGGGGACCAAGTAGTCCCTAGCACCCTCGGGGGAAGATGCGGTTAATATGGGGGTGTGCACCTCAACGAACCCCAGGTTCTCCATGGCCCTGCGCAACTCGGATACAACCATTGCCCTGAGCAATATGTTACTTTTCACCTTGTTGCACCTTAAATCCAGAAATCTGTTGCGCAACCTTGAGTCTTCTGGGTAGCTGTAACTTGTTGGTACGTGCAGTGGCAGAGGTTCTGCCGCGGAGATAACAGTCAGGGTGTGTACCTTAACCTCGACATGTCCTGTCTCCATGGACGGATTGATAGTGTCCTCAGTTCTTGCAACGACGGTGCCTTCTGCCGTAACTACGCTCTCGAGCCCTATTGAGTCTGCACTACGGAACAGCTCTGAATCTGTGGACTCATTGAAAACCAACTGCGTAACTCCGTAGAAATCTCGCAAATCAATGAATAGGATACCGCCGTGGTCGCGTTTTCTGTACACCCATCCAGAAAGAACCACATCGCTACCCACGTGAGCAACTCTCAGTTCGTTGCATAAATGCGTTCTGTATACGTTCATAAGACCCAACACTGGCAGACTCCCTATTCTCTACCACAATATCAGCAAAGGCTATAAAAAATACGCCAGTTCCGCGGTGCAATCGAAGCGTGAGTTCTTCATCCGGGGATTCACTGTTCATGCAGAGGCGCTTTTAGCTGGTAGCGAAAAAGTCATGCCCAGGCATGGTGACCATGGCCCTTGACTACTAAAAGCTCTATTGACTAAAGTTCCGTATCCCCTTGGGTGTACGATTTGTGTTTACACCCGGCCTTGATTTATTTATAAGTCATCCATCGTTCGTCGTGGCTCAAAGTGGATTGATGATGGGATGGAGAGCCTTGCTCTTGGCGGTGCTTCTGGTAGTTACTCAGACCGGTTGCAATATTTTCGTCGCTGGCGCTGCTGTTGTGACTGGGGCTATTGTAGCCCTTCAAGAGCGCTCTGTGGGCGACGTTATTGATGATGCTGCCATCCTCATCAAAATCAACAAGGAGCTGTTCAGGTACGGCATATTTTCTACGGTGACTGTGCGCGTAAGTGAGGGCAGGGTGCTTCTCATGGGTACTGTTGATTCCCCAGAAAAGAGGCTGAAAGCCGAGAGAATCGCTTGGCAGCAGAGCGAAGTCAAGGAGGTTGTGGATGAAATCGCCGTGGACAAGGACGAGGGGACGATCAGGGAATTTGCTGTGGACAGCGCCATCAGTGCCCAGGTGAAGACCCGCATGATGGCTCATGCCGGCATTAAGTCGGTAAATTACAGTGTCAGCACGGTAGGGGGGGTTGTATACCTTATGGGCATAGCCCAAGGCCAAAAGGAGCTCAATTCCGTGGTTTCCATAGCCAAGAGGGTTAAAGGTGTCAAGCAGGTAATCAGCTATGTCAGGCTGAAGCACAGCAGATTGCGTCGTTAATGGCTTGTTATGTTGAAGGTTGCTTTTCAGATGGATGCCGATGTTGTGGTCGGGCGCGATCTTTCCGTGAAATTTATCGAGGAAGCGCAACGTCGTGGGCATGAGGTGTACTTCTATCAACCGACTGCTCTGGCGTGCACTGATGGTGAGATAATGGCCGAGGCGTTTTCCGTGCGCGTAGGCGAACGTTCCTTGGAGACATACAACAAAGTGCGGCTTGCGCTTGAGGGGTTGGACATACTGTTTATAAGGCAGAACCCGCCTTTTGACATGCGATACATAACCACGACCTACCTACTTGAGCGGTTGAAGAAGGTCCTCATGGTCAACGATCCCAAGGCCATAAGGGATTGTCCGGAAAAGTTGATGCCGTTGTCATTTCCTGCGTTCATCCCCTCAACCTTGGTTACTGAGGATTTGGGGGAGATATGTGCCTTCTACAGGGAACACGGTGACATTGTGCTCAAACCTCTGTACAGCTACGGTGGGGACGGCGTACTAAGGATATGTGGTCGGCTAGATGTAGGTGTGATATCCAAAATCATGGTGGAGAACTTCTGTGCACCTTTGGTCGCGCAGAAGTTTGTTGACAACATAGGCAGTGATAAGAGAGTGGTCTTGTTGAAAGGTAGGCCCATCGGTGCAGTGAAGCGCAGGGTGGAATCCAGTGGTGAGATCAGGACGAACTTTAGGGTCGGTGCGGTGCCTGAGGCCGTTGGGCTCTCTGAGCGAGAACGTGAGATATGCAGTACTGTAGGAAGCGTGCTCTACGATGCTGGGGTGTTGCTTGCCGGCTTGGATATCCTTGGCGAGTATTTGATAGAGGTGAATGTAACTTCCCCGTGTGGAATTTTAGAGATCAATCAAACTTACGGCACAATGTTGGAAAGAGAGTGTTGGGATTGTTTTGAGGATGCAGCGTCCAGTAGATCCTAGTAGCGTCCATAGCGGTTAAGGAGGCGGCGTTTTTTGAGTGATTCAGTCATTTGCGTTACCATACGTTCTGCGTACTTGTGTAGGCTTGTGTGTAAGCAGGAGTTGTGGTGGTGCGTTGTTGGAGAGTCCTGTGAGCAGTATAGGCAAGGCTTTGTCAATAGCTGCGCTATGTGGCGGGCCGTCGCCCAAGAGAGAGGTGTTCCTTTCGGGAGGCAAGAGGGTCATGTGTGCCCTGAAAAGGTTGTGGTACCATGTGACTGAGGTTGACCTAGATAAGGAGGTGGCACACAAGCCGCTTGAGCTCAAGCCGGATCTCGTGTACAACATGTTGCATGGCAAGTATGGCAAAGATGGCCGCATTTCTGGGCTGGCGGATGTCATTGGGCTGCCATATACTCATTCCGGGTGTGGCGGGTCTTCCATAGGGCTGAACAAGGTTGCTAATAAGCACGTGTTGAGGTTTCTTGGAATCGACTTTCCGGAGTTCCGTGTCGCGACCAAAGAGGAGATCTTATCCTGCCGAGAAATTATGCCCTGCCTGTTTGTGGTCAAGCCGATAGGAGGAGGATCGTCCATAAGAGTACGTGCGGTTTTTTCTCATGGTGAGTATTCGGATATTGCTGCTCACGCGAGCGAGTTAGAGGAGCGCATGCTTGTTGAGGAATATTTGGGTGGCCAGGAGTTGCACACCTCGGTGTTCTTGGGGAAGGCGGTTGACAACCTGGAATTCCTGTATGGGGGCAGGATACACAGCTACGATGCGAAATACACCAATGGACTGAGTAGGCACGTGTTTCCGGCAGCCATTCCCAACGATGTATACGACGCCACCATGCAGCGGGCTTTGAAGCCATACGAGGCTTTGAAATGTGGGACTATGGTTAGGGTTGATTTAAAATATGACAGCGATAACAATGTTCTCAAATTACTGGAGATCAACACTCACCCCTGCATGACTGATCTATCTGCGCTTCCGGAATCTGTGAAGCTTGGGTGGGGTTTGGACTTTGACCAAATTGTGGATTTGGTAGTCAAGGAGGCGCTACTGCATTATGCGTGAAAGCGTCATTAATAGCGTAATATCCCGTGTCCGCAGAGTTGTGCTTATCGTTGCTGTCAGTGTCATGATTTGCGCCTTTGGCTGGTGGATATCCGGTCCAGTACTTGGGGTCATGAAAGCATGTGCTGGTAGAATATCGCAGACGGTTTCTGGTGCACTCATCGGTGTCGGATTAGGTACGCGGGAGGTCATAGTTCGAGGCAATCACACGGTAGATATGGAAGGGATCTTGCGTGCGGTAGACAGAGACAAGCCGATAGTTTTTCTGTCATTGAGTAAGCTAAGAAACCGCATCAAATCCTACAGCCCATGGATCAAGAAAGCTGTCGTTCGGAGGAATCTGACCGGTAGCGTACTTAGCATAACGATCGAAGAATATGTCGCGTTTGCCAACTGGCAACACAACGGAGTGAACTCGATCATTGACAACACTGGGCACACTATCGTGGAGTCCGATAGGCGGGTTGACAACCTAGTTTCCATTTACGGTGATACGGCATTGGACGGGTTACATTTTGTGCGGGAGGTGGTTGGTGATAACGGGGTGTTGAGCACCATGGTCTCATCTTTCTCTTGGCTAGGTAACAGGCGTTGGGACGTGAACTTTTCCAGCGGATTACAGGTCAAGCTCCCGGAGAAAGACCCTCAAGCGGCGTGGAATTACCTGGTGCAGCTACACAGGACTTCCGGCGAATTGTTAATGTGGCAGATGATTGACATGCGCATTCCGGACAAAATCTTCATAAAGAGATAAGCAACTAAGTTTTTTAAGATATGTGCTATCGTCTGATATTCCCGTCAGACGAGGGTAGAGTGAATTGCCGAAGACATTCTGTTGCACTTAAGTTTCAATAACCTGCATTATTTGGTTGAATATACACATATGTGGAAATATCTTAAGGTGTGTAGGGTGCTGCTAGCAGGACATGCGGCGTTTGCCTGGTTAAGCGTATTTTTACTCCGCCGAGTAGAATGTTTGCTGATCTGAAAGAGTGTAAGGTTATGTTTAAGGCTAAAAGGTTTTATACACCGGAAGTGCTGATCGTAGATGACGAGGCAGATCTCAGAACTATGATTCAGGATATCTTGAGCGATGATAACTACGTTACCAGGGTATGCGCTGACGGACTGTCTGCAATAAAGCTCGCATACGAGCGGGAGCCAGATGCTGTACTGTTAGACGTGTGGCTTAAGGGTTCTGATATCGATGGGCTGAGTGTTTTGGAGAAGCTCAAGGAGAGGTATCCATGTCTGCCTGTGATCGTCATAAGCGGCCATGGAAACATAGCCACGGCTGTAAAGTCTCTGCACATAGGCGCGTATGACTACATAGAGAAGCCATTTACCGAAAACAGATTGAAGCTTGTTGTGAAACGAGCAGTAGAATCTGGAAAACTGCGGCGGGAGAATAATGAGTTGAAGTCTTTTTTTGAAGACTATGAGATTGTTGGGAGCTCTTCTCAGATCAAGAACCTGAGGAGCACGATCAGCAAGGCCGCATACACTTTTAGCCGTATTCTCATAACAGGCGCTCCCGGTACAGGTAAGGAGGTCGTTGCACGATTTATCCACAGAAAGTTTAGGGGGCGCGGGACGTCTTTTGTGAGCCTATGCCCTTCTATCCTACCTGAAAGCAGTTACCTTGAGAACATTTTCGGGAGTGACAGCGGCAGTGGTTCTCTACATCATGTGGTGCCGCACAGCGTAGGGATCATAGAGCAGGCCAACAATGGGACTCTATTCATCGACGAGGTTACGGATTTGCGCTATGACGCGCAGATGCGGCTCATGAGGCTGTTGCAGGAGGGGAGGATATACAGGGAGAACGGCAAGGTACCCGTGACCATTGACACCCGGGTTATAGCGTCCTCGTCCCGAGTTATCGAAGAGGAAGTGAGGTTGGGGCGTTTTTGTGAAGATTTGTACTACAGATTGGGTGTTTTCCCCATTCGAGTACCATCTCTTTCGGAATATTGCATTGATATTCCGGAGGTATGCGAATATTTGATGCGGAGCATATGCAAAAGGATGGGGTTGTTTCCTCGTTCTATAAGTGAGGAGGCTATTGTGGCCATGCAGTCGTACAGCTGGCCGGGAAACCTGCGCCAGCTGCGCAATGTTTTGGAGTGGATCCTGATCATGCAGTCATCGAAGAACGTGATCACAGTTGACGATTTGCCTGCGGAAATAGTAAACGGTGCACCCATAAACAGCGTCTTTACTCACATAGTGTCCGCTCCGCTTAGGAGGGCCAGGGAGGAGTTTGAGAGACATTATCTGAAGACGCAGCTATCCAGATTTGGGGGCAGTGTATCCAAGACGGCGGAATTTATTGGCATGGAGCGTTCTGCATTGCACAGGAAGTTGAAGACTCTTGGCCTCTATAGTGGCTGATTCTGATACGGAATGAAGAGGCAGGTGTGCTGCGGCTGTATATGTGGTTATTTACAGCTTGGGGGCCGTATCATCTTGTGGTAGAACAGCACGGCGGAGGCTGGTGTTGTGTGCCGGGTCATAGCGTTGCTTAATCTGGCTTTGGCTCGCAGCCCAGCTTTTTGCGTGATTGTCCTGGTATGGTGTGCCCGCATTTTTTCACGGTACTTTGTAGCCTGTAACTGCGATTCGTGCGTGTGGGATCTGTCTTTAGGCTGCCTTTCTGCTGGGGATCCCAATGGGAGCATGCTGTGCGATGGGGCAGGAGGCTGTGCGTCCCTCCTTGTGGTACGACGAACTAGAGGGTGGGGTGTGGCCCCCGAGCTGCCTGTCTTCGTGTGGGGTGCTGTGCTGAGCTCGGGGCTATTGCCAGCCTTGCCATTCCTGTGAGATTGTTGCCTGCGTGTGCGCTATGGGGGTAGTGTAAATTCTGCGCTGAGTCCCTTACGGAACAAGACGCTGCGTTGCCGGCCCATGGGCGATGGCCTAGTTGAACTACTGTTGTTATTGTCGCATGAGGGGGCTCATTTCCACATGCATACAGGAGTGGATGGAGCCATAGTCACAGACGCATCGGTCTTAATCTTGCTACTACTCAGCGTCCCATCGAATGCGTTGCCTGCTTTTACGCTGCAGCCACATACTTTGCCGTTGTCCCAGGTGGCGGCGCATGTCTTGCTGGCGGCTTTGTCGCCGGCAGTACTAGCATTATTCGCCTCAAACGCTGTAACAAGAGTGTCATACTCTTGGGCAGTCAAGGCGCTACCGGTCTTGTCGTTTTCGCCGACACCGACGTCCTCACTACCAATACCAAGACC
>JBQEQW010000025.1:0-10768 GCA_052043535.1 Anaplasma sp. | reverse complement strand
TCACCACCGGATTGCAAAGTCAAACCTTCATTTGAAGCCCCCGCAGCAGCCCCACCAGTGATGTTCTCACCGTCAACTGATCGTACATAATCGCTCACTTTTCCTCTCCACTAACTAAACCAACAATTTCCGTGCGCCGAACTTGAAACCACGCTCGCTCGCAAACGCCAACGCGTCACCGTTCAGCTGAGATACAAGCCCACCGGGCAACCCCCCTTCAGCCAGAGCGGAACACCCCCCACTGCATTGCGGATTCGCCTATCAGTAGCCTTCCAGCACCATTCCCATTAACCAACAGACCCCCATAGCCTAGTCCTCGGCGGACCGGGTCCAAGCTGCAGCCCAGACGGCCTACTCGCAAGGCAAGTAACATTCCGCACTACCGAACCTGAAGTTACGCCTTCAACAGTCGGCTTACCGTCGTTCAGCTGAGACACCAGCCCTCCCAACAGCCTTCTCGCTGTATACCAATCTTCTAGCACCACCATAATGCACACTAGAAGCCCGACTGCTGCGGATCTGCCCTCCAATAGCCCTTCTGCTGCCTGGCCTACCCCAGCGCCTAGTTGAGCCACGAGCCGAGACCAGGTCTCGGGCCTCCCAGCAACACCGCACCGACCCTCTTCTTGCTGAGGTTCAGTAGCTACAGCGCCGCGGGCCTCAGTCCATCTCCCCCGACCTCTATCGAGAGGCCTCCCTCCGTCGACCTTGCCAATCTTGTTCCCGAGGCTACTAAGGCACTGTAGCGCGGGCTCTTCCCGCACACCACCAACTCTTCCCTCAGCGCCAGCAGCACCACTTACAAGGGCACTTCCATGCCGCAGCCCGCAGCACAGCCCAGGCGGAAGTCTATCGATGGTATTGATCAAGGCCTCAGCACCACGCACAGCAAGCCCAGCGTCAATCTCACGATCCGCCAAGACCCCTTCCTTCAACTCCTTTGGCCGTCCGATAAAAGAACGGGGTAAAGCCCAAAGCAGCCCCCACGCAACCCCAACAACGGCAAACACGAGTACGATCGGGAAGAAAGCAATGTTAGAGACAAGCGCAGCTACTGCCGCAGAGAGGCCCACGGAAGGGGACATCACCCCACCATCGGCTGACTTAGTAAAGAGAACCCCCCCCGGGGTCGGAAACCCCACCCAAACTTCTATCATAGACATCGGTCATAACAAACACACACAGCCGCGAGAGCGCCTAGCTCCCGGGCAAGCCGGAGGGACCCATCAACAAGACCCAACATCCAGCGGGGGATACTAGCATATTTGTGGAAAGCATATCAAGAAAATTGTATTAACGGTACGGTAGATAACTGCATGAGATGCCTAACCAACGCAGCTCTTCTGCTCTCACGTAGAGTGCATAGTGTGTGCTCTGCTACATGTGTAACAAGGCGGAAAATTTGGCGTAAAGCTCGAAGTTCCCACCCTTTCCTCGTTATCCCAGGACTCCGTCGTGCCAGACCAAGGTTGCGACATATGGAAAGCCGCCAGGTTAGCCATTTTTTGTATACAGCGGCGGGTGCCTGGACACCGTTGTGCTCAAATGGTTGCCCACTTCTATCCACAAAATAACAACGAACGCTCTCTAGCCCTAGGTCACAAGTGATAGCAGCTGCGGACGCGGGCATACAGCTACAACCCATGACAAAAGTTTGTATGTCCTTTTTACTACCCCCCTGACTCCTCATCAAAGTAAGCACGCAACCGCGCCCTTTCCGCAAGAACCTTCGCTATGCGTTGCTCATCGGAACGAGCAATGCTGCATCCTTTGCTCATCGGAAACGTCGTTTGTCACCTGTCTCAACAGCAATTCTACCCTCTCGTAAAATAAATCTAAGGATACCCCTTCGGCCATAGCCTGAAGCATGGTACACCTGGTCTCTCCAGATTCTGACCCCATCCCCGCCTTGGCGGTACTGAGGCGTTCATGGCCCACTAGCGAGATTTTTGCTATTTCATACACGAAGCAGTGGGCGAAAAACGCGCGCAGGCCCGTCTGATTGCGAAGCAGCGCAGTCACGTGGTCCTGGTAGCTGTTTTGAGGCGTAAGGGACGTGTTACCCAGTATGCACAGAATTTCTCTCACAACCCCGGCAAGATGGATCCTATCCTCGCTATCAGAACACCTGTGTAACATCCTAGCCTTGGCATGCCCCCCACAGCGCTCTATGTGCCCACGCATAATGCCATCAAACCCTGTCGCACGCATCACCCTACCTACATTAGTCTCGGAAAAACCAGCCACCAACGCCATAGTAGTAATCATATAGGTTTCTGTAGGACTCGCTGCATCTAGCATACTTTTAATCTCCTGGCCACTTAATCTCTCAACAGCCAAAACCCTGGCCACACATTTTATGCCCTCAGTCAAACCCTCAATGCATCTGAATGCGTACGGAAATTCACTGAGCCACTTATCATTTTGCGCATCGTGGTCATAACTTGGTAGCCTGTCGAATAACTGTGCCAGTGCCTTAGAAACTAAACATGCCCTGAACCGGCTGTGTAGCAAAAACTGCATTCGGTGGGTCTTTTCGCTCTGCAACCTACTGCCAAAAATGTTCGAACTATGACTTGCAATTGAATGCATGATATACAGCGCGCTCGCGGAAGTGCCGTGCTCACGCGGGAACGCGTAGGCTTTCTCCGCCCTGAAAGTCCTCATAGCCGCAACGCGGAAAAAATCAAGATATGTCCTAAAACTTGCAGTGTGGCTGTGCACACTCCTTGTACAGGGATCAGTTAACTCAACAAATGCATCCCCCGTGTGTACGATGTCACAGGCCAAGGCGAACCCGGGAAGTACTCCCAGAAAGTTACTAGATATATCCCGAATTCTTCCCTCCCGGAAGATCAAAAATCTTTTTAGGGCATTGTAGTAAAACCCCGCATATAGCAACAGCACTGGGTCTATTCGATTGCCTTCCTGTCTATTTATGAAGGACTGAATAATTTTGTAACATTTGGATGGCACGTCATATCGCTCGGCACGAGCCGAAAAACGTCGTCCGCAGGACACCAGATCTTGGAAACATTGCTCACCAATGCTATGCACAGAAGCCCCTCTCTCCGGGTCTACACCCAAAGCATCAGGACTCCGTGATCTGCGCCGCCAAGACTCCTCGTGCTCCGAGTCTCTTAATAAATTGTCTGTGCTTCCACCAAGGCTTGAACCGCAATCCAGCAAATCACGCAATAATATGGAGGCACTCCAGTGCCCACTGCCACTTGGTATCCTGGAACGCAACCTGGCAACACGGGCCTCTAGGCGCCTGGAGCGAAATGTACCGGAATGCCCGCTGGAACTAGCATCATCTTCGACGTCATCTCCACGCGACAGTCCGTCGGTGTCACCCATAGTCCCTAACCTACCGTACATAAAACTACAAACCCCCTACTGCTAGCACGACGCGATGAGAAATAAACCCGAAAGCGGTACAACTGGGTACACCGCATGACTTACTGATAATCTCTGCAGATGTATATCTTACCAACTGTGTCGGCGTTGTAAGAGCGCCGCAGTATGGCACCGACCCTCGAGTTATACAGGGCAACGCACACTCCCCGCTTCGCTTGATGTGGAGCTCCTTTGTAGTACGATACCAAATGTCACGTAGATCGACCTCCTGGCCACAAAAAACAAACCGTTGTATTATTAATGTATATTAATAATTTAATTGTACGTCACTTTTACACGTAGTACAAGAAATATCTTCTCCCACCAGCGCGATTAAAAAGGTTAGCGCGCTTCTCCATCGTCTCCAATCCATATTCGGTGTGCATAACTCGGATCATCGGTGCAGGGAGAATCGGCAGTTCAGGTTTCTCATAAACCACTGGCCCCAAGTGGTGGTTAGCGCGCAATAAGCTTGGCGCTCATACATTGATATGTACTTTCCTGCTACAAAAAATACGTCAGGTACTGGCCGCAGTCTTGTTAGATGGTTTCTTTCCTCTCTTAGCACGTGGAACCGCAGGCGTCGCGGCATTTTTCTGAGCTTGTGAGTGTCCTCCCAAACTTCAGGCAGCTGCCGGCTATGCCTATGCATGTCCATCGTGCTGAACAGGTCTAATGCCCCCCTCCCCTTATCCTTTTCCTCTTTGACAAAAGCACCTTTTCCGCTACAAGAGCTCACTACATCTTTGTTAGACTGGGCAGCATCACTGGCACTTGCAGCACCTTACAAACTGAGCATGTGTAACAGCTCGTTCCAGTCTTCGTCCTGGATTTGGTGCGTGGCCTAGTCTTAGCGGGCTGGATTGCGTCACCTGAAGCCTGAGTGTTTTCCGCAGTACCGCAAGGACACCACCTCACCGCTATATCTACTTACGTCTCGCATAGTATCCCTAGTGGCATCCTTGAGAGATTTGACATGGCACAACAACTCTGCACACCCGCCGTAAATACTTCCACAGGACGCGGCAGCACCCTGGTAAAAAACCGGCCGTAGCCCTTTATCCAATCTGGACTTTAAGAAGGCTTCGTAAACCGGCAGGATTCCTCACGCGGTGAGACGGACCCAGATATTTACGACTCCCAAAGACCTGTGCAGGTAACTACTCCTCTGAGACAACCTATGAAGTGATGTGTATTTACTCATCGGTACCGCACATTTGCTCACTAAATTGTCCCGTGTCTCGCGGCACCACCAAAAATTATTGTTACACAAGATGTTATGGGCATTGGTCCACGTCAATCCCTTGGTCATAGCTACGTACTCATAGAACATCAGCCCCCCTTGTGTTAACAATGTTCCTCACCTCTGGATCTGTTGACAAACGGATCGCACAAACGCTCAAAAACCTATACTTCAGCATACAGCTGCGCAAACTCCGGCACTGTAAACTTAAAGATCCGTGACACATAAAAGCCTGCAAAAAACCCGTCGCGACGTCTACAGGGATCTATGCTCGACCTCAAGCACATATATACGTCCCTTGTACAGCTCATACATAACCATGTTATAAGTTGCCCTTCGTAGAATATCCCACCTCTTACGCAGGGAGCTATACCTGTGATAGCGAGCTGCTCCGAACACAATGTGGTAGATCAGCATCATATGCAGATAGTAGCGCGCTCCATCATCACTCAACACCTTCTCCAAAACAGTACTATACCCCACCAAACAATAAATCAGGGTACAGCGCACACGCATCAAGCAGCTTGACACAAAGTAATACAGGCTGGTACACATGCCCGAGGCAAGCCTGGCAAATCTTAAAAGACACAAAGAAATTTTCCGCAGACAGAATTTCCGCCTGCACTGCCCCTTAGGATGTCCTCACCAATATCGTGAAGCCGCCATTCACAAAATATCCATAAAAAAATCTGCACGAATCTCCATTTTCCAAAGATGCTCTGGAGTGCATAGCTTCCAAAAGGCAGTCCAAAGCACCCTGAGACGAAGTTGAATAACCCTTCGTACTCGTCATGTAGGCATAGGCCCCGACAGCCCACCACAGCCAAAGGAGATAACAGCCTCAGAGCCTCAGCATCAGGTTCCGGCTCCCACACACCCGAAATTATATTAGGAATAGCATCACCTAGACGGCCCTCCTTTTGTCGTTTCAGACCCCACTTCCGCATGGAATTAAGCTTCTGCCTACGATCTCAAGGGCAACTTGTAATTCGCCCTGGCAACCACTCCGCCCCTAATTCGCAACACGCCATCAATTTCGCAAAAGCGCATGTGCTCAGGAACCAAAAACTCCCGAGGTGTGAGTAGGCAGCGTACCTGACACCACACTACCTATACGATCGCACTCTAGTAAAATTCTTAACAAATGTTAACACCTAGAAATCAAAAAGTTAACATACCCTCACAGTTAGTGCAGTCGCCATTCACTCACATCTGCCATGGACAGGCGCGAAGTCTCTTATAGCAAATAAAACAAATTATAGAACCTATGACCCATCACAAAGCACGAAGAGATCACCACAGCGTCTAAACCCTCTCGGCCTAGGGCGTAGCGCTCTTTCGACAAGCCGTGGCAGTCGTGGGACAACTGTCTGTCTCTGTCTCTATCTTAGAAGACGGAACTTGGCCTAGGGGCTCATTCTCGGGTTGTTGAGTCAATTCGCTGGAGCCGTTCCCAGCAGCAGCATTTGCCTCGCCCCTGACACTGCCGTTTTCCGCAACGTTCCCATCGCCTGATGGTGTCGCTCCGTCATTGCCCTGCACAGACGCTTCGTAACTTGGTGGCTGTTCGCCAGGAGCAGGCCCTAGCAACGCCGTTTCACCCCGTAGCGCGCATCTATACACTTCTGCTGCTTCATCGTACGTAGGAGGAGCATTCAAATCACGGTTCACCCCCCAAGTAAGAGCATATTCTACATTTCTCCCCCGTACAAAATCACAGCAGAAAACAAACAGCCAGGCAGACAAAATCACCAGAGCAAGAACACCAAGGACTGAAATTATAACCGGCGAGAATGCAACGAAAGCAATTACAACAACCAGAGACAGCAATATTTCCTTTGGCGAGCGGAAAACGGCATTTTTGGGGCGACCAATCACAAAATTAGGGCCATCATTTTTCATGACAAAACTCATGACAGAATTCATGACAAAAATCCCCTCAATCCACCTAATCTAGGAAACCCTACTATCCGAGAAGCCATAATAATCTAGCTTTTAATCAAAAATGCAAAGTTCTTGTTGAGAATCTGATGAAGGAAGCATATTGGATTCCAAACAAAAGCGTCAAAAAACACGCTAATGTTTATCATGATATTAAGAAAAATCGGTTTAATCAAGTATTTTTCATATTAAAATTGTGCTTTACCCGTCAAAAGCTTATAAAGCTATATTATATAAATCATCATATGGATCAATCTGAAATTTCCCCAAAACTTTCTCATAGCAATCGGTCTTCCCCACAGGACAAACGCTGTGCCACGGTTTATTCAACCTTGCTCCGCTAGTCTTGTATCTTCAGCGCCTGAATAAATGCACTTTGAGGCACGCTAACATTGCCTATAGACCGCAGCCTCTTCTTCCCTTTTTTCTGTTTCTCCAAAAGTTTCATCTTCCAAGTCACGTCACGTCCATATACCTTAGCAGTGACGTCTTTCCTGTACGGGGCAATGGTCTCTCGCGCAATAATCTTCGCACCTACAGCCGCCTGTATGGCAATTTTATACTGCTGCCTAGGTATCAGGTCCTTGAGCCGCTCACAGATCTCCCTGCCCCTCGACTCCGCCTTAGACCTATTCACTATACACGCGAGGGCGTCAACGGGCTCAGAATTGATCAAAATGGTAAGCCTGGCTATCTCCGCAGGAATGTAGCCATCCATCTGCCAATCCAAACTTGCGTATCCCTTTGACACTGACTTCAATGCATCATAAAAATCAAACACTATTTCCGCCAAAGGAAGCCTATATTTCAATAGCGCCATACTCCCAGTATAGGCAAGATCTACCCGCTCGCCGCGTCTACTGTTACAAAGCGCAAGTATAGACCCTAGATACTGATCGGGAACCATGATGGTCGCAAGAATCCAGGGCTCTTCTACTCCGGAAATCTCATGTGGCTCAGGCAAATCATTTGGATTATGCACGTCTCTGGTAACGCCATGTCTGTCAGTAACCCTATACACCACACTGGGCGCTGTCGCCGTTAGATCGAGGTCAAACTCCCGTTCCAGCCTTTCTTGCACAACCTCCAAGTGCAACATACCTAGGAAGCCACAACGAAAACCGTATCCGAGCGCGGTGGAACTTTCCATATCGAATGTGAAGCTCGAATCATTCAATTGCAGCTTCCCTAGCGCTTCACGCAGATTCTCAAAGCTGCCCGCATCAATGGGGAACAAACTACAGAACACCACTGGGCATGTCGCCCTAAACCCTGGAAAAGCGTCCACACACCGCCTGGAGTCCTCGGTCAGTGTGTCCCCAACTTTACAGTCTGCTATTTCCTTGATACCCGCAGTAATAAACCCTATTTCCCCCACTGAGAGAGAATCTACCATCTGCTTATGCGGGGTAAACACCCCGACGTTGTCCACCTGATACACTGCCCCAGTAGATAGCATGGCCACCTTCATGCCCTTCTTCAGCCACCCATCCTTCACACGCACAAGTATGACAATACCAAGATACGGGTCATACCAACTATCAACCAGAATTGCCTTCAGAGGCGCATTAGCATCACCGACAGGGGCCGGCAATCTCTGAACTATGGCCTCCAAAACGTCACTAATCCCCATGCCAGTTTTCGCAGAGATCAAAAGTGCGCTCCCCGCGTCCAAACCTATTATCTCCTCCACTTGCGTCTTCACTCTCTCTGGATCAGAAGATGAAAGGTCGGCCTTGTTGAGTACAGTGATAATTTCGTGGTCGTTCTCTATCGCTTTATAGACATTTGCCAACGTTTGAGCCTCCACACCTTGGCTGCTATCTATAACCAATAGAGAGCCCTCGCACGCAGCCAGACTTCTGCTGACCTCGTATGAAAAGTCAACATGCCCGGGAGTGTCAACCAAATTCAAGTGATAAGAGACCCCATCCTGAGCCACGTATGTCAACCTTACTGTTTGAGCTTTTATCGTGATACCACGCTCTCGCTCTATATCCATGGAATCGAGCACCTGATCCTTCATATCCCTCTGCGACAGGGCATTACATGCCTCTATCAGCCTGTCAGCCAGGGTCGACTTTCCGTGATCTATATGAGCTATAATAGCAAAATTTCTTATGGTGTTCTCATCCACCTTGAAACCACAAACAACGCGCTTCTGTAGAGTGTAAGTCACTATCCAGTACCTCGCAATGCAATAATCCAGCCACAGACTCCGAGTAGTTACACACAGGACACCGTGTAGCAGAACTTCTTAAGGACATTCTCGTGTACCTATAAACCTTGGACTGCAAGCCATTTCCTGTATTACATGCACGCAGAATTTTCCCCGAATGCACTTCTAATCTGGCCAGCTATTTTCCACCCCTTAGCATAACGACCTCGAACTTCACTAGGGCCTTAGCCGCATGTTTCCGCGCAACGGGTTGTTTGTAAAGGTACCACGCCTCCTCAGCAACTCTCCCACTCAATGGCTCCAAGTTCCGATAAAATGCGCGGTCCCCTCCCATGCACTTAAGACCGTGAAGCAGCTCATGCAGGCTACCGCACGTAACTTCAACGGACAAAACATCCGCAACTGGATCACGAAAGCCGCAATGCTGCAAATCACGCAACATATCATGCGGCGTACTGAAGGGCTGGATCCTGGGAGATACGCAAGTACCCTCCGCCCGCACCATTGCTTTTTTCACCTCATAAAGCGTACCACTCCCGAGGGTCGCAGCGATCATAACCCCGTCCCTTTTTAGCAGGGAACGAATCCGAACGAGCACCGCCTTCAGATCCCCTACCCGATGCAGAACGAGATTGCATACAACAAAATCAAAGCTATCTTCCCTGAATGGCAACCTCCCCTCATCAGCAACAACCAGACACCCGCCCTCTACACAAGCAAGCGCGTCATACGAAGAATCGCACTGAACCACGTGGCACTTATCCGGCAAGATATCGGAAAGCTTGCGTGCAACAAAACCACCCCTGCACCCCAGAAGCAGCAGCGACCCTGGACGTTCAGCATCCGCGAAGAGAGCCACCCTGAACTGAATAAAGGCTGCAACCTCCGAAAAAAGCGGGAGGAAAGTGCTATAAACACCCCCTTCCCGATACGACCCCACAGCCTCACCTACTACGGGCACCTGTGCATGACTAAAAGAACCGCGGCTTTTTGTTCCCGTTCGGGACGTGTTGCGCTACACCAGCGCTCTTATGCCTACCGCCTCCGTTACCAAAATCCGCACCGCCGCCGCTAGGAGCACTATCACCATAGTACCTACCACCACCGGGACCCCCGCCGCTGCTACGCCGGCGCGCAGGCGGTCTCCCACTATTTCCGCCAGCAGCACTGGGGCGCCTTCTCTCCCTAGGAGGAGCACTAGCGTACTCACGGAACCCAGTGGAACCACCATTGCCGCCATCACCAGAATCGCTGCTGGAAGACCCTCCGTTACCTCTTCTGGGAGCATACAGCTCGCAGTCCAGCAGATCGCCACTTTCCTGATCAACCCTGCGCATAGAGAGCTGCACGTTGTCCTTATCCATGCCAATGACCAGAACCTTCACCTTATCATCAACGGCAAGCACATCAGAAACAGCCCCTATGTGCTCGTTCCGGATCTCACTAATATGCACAAGCCCCCTTCTGCCGCCTAAAAAGCTGACAAAGGCGCCGTATTTAGCGATTTCAGTAACGACACCACTGCACACTTTGCCGATCTCAGGCTCGGAGACTATGCATGTTATCATACCCTTCGCCTCTTCGACCGCCTCCCTGCTGACAGCGTATATCATGACCGTGCCATCCTGGGATATCTCGATCTTGACACCTGTCTTCTCGCAGATTTCTCTGACATTTTTCCCGCCGGTACCTATTACATTCTTGATCTTGTTCTTATCAATTATCATAGATTCCATCCTGGGCACGTGGTCCCTGACTTTCTCTCTCGATTTCTCGATAACCCGGTCCATCTTGCCTATTATGAACAGTCTGCCCTCTCGAGCTTGATGGAGCGACTCCTGGATTATATCAAAACCTATGCCTTTAACCTTCATGTCCATCTGCAGCGCGGTAATTCCTTCTTTGGTTCCCGCAACCTTGAAGTCCATGTCTCCAAGATAGTCCTCATCCCCAAGGATGTCGGACAGTATCGCGTACCTTTCGCCATCCTTGATAAGGCCCATAGC
>JBQEQW010000024.1:0-14174 GCA_052043535.1 Anaplasma sp. | reverse complement strand
GGGCCTACACCCCCCGGGGCGCTCTCCCCCTTGGTCTGTCCCGTGGGGCGGCGCCCCGCTACTAGGGTGCACACCGGAGAATATCATGCCAGCTCAGTCTGGCCTCTTGGACACTACGACTAGTGCGGGACGCAGGACCTTGTCTTGAATCGTATACCCAGCCTGTATCACCTCCAAAACCACACCTGCAGGCTTGGTCTCGTCAACAGCCTGAGTCACTGCCTTGTGGAACCTGGGGTCAAAAACCTTCCCCACTGGGGATACCCTGCTCACACCGTGGTTGCCGAGGGTCCCTATAAGACCATCCCAGGTCATCTTTATTCCTGCGTGCACGTTGTCATCAGCGTTGAGATTTTTTAGCGATGCCTCCAGATTGTCCAGGGACGACACCAAATCACGGGCGAAATCCGATATGGCAAACAGCCTGGTGTCCCCAACAGTTTTTTGCATTATGCGCTCAAGATTCTTGCTGTCTGCCACCGCAAGACGTAGCTGGTCACGTAAATGCTCAACTTCGGCCTTAAGCCTTTCTAACTCGGCAACGTCAGCGGTCAACCTACTCTGTGCTTTATTGGCGATGCCTGCGGCAAATTTCTTCTGTGGATTTTGCCTCCTCTCCGGAGGAGATGCAGGACCCCCATGCTCAGATGCCCTAGTGCCCAGCCCCGCAGGCCCACCACCCCCAGCTTTGTGTTCGGGATCGTTGCTTCTCTCTTCAGCCATAGTTCAAAAGCTTTTACATATCAGTACTAGGAGTATATAGTGATTTTGTCGGTGCATTTCAAGAGTAAAAGCAGCTCACGGTGTCTGATGACTTGAGGTTTATGTCTATTGCGCTTAAGTTGGCGCGTAGAGGGCTGGGTAACACTTGCCCGAATCCCGCTGTGGGGTGTGTAATCACCCGTATGGGTAGTATTGTCAGTAGAGGGTGGACTGCCCCCGGAGGTAGACCACATGCAGAGGTTGTGGCCCTCAGGAGCGCAGGAGCCGCAGCCGCAGGCTCAACAGTGTATGTGACGTTGGAGCCATGCTGTCATTACGGTGTGACGGGACCGTGTGTTGACGAGCTGATCAGCGCTGGGGTGCGTAGGGTTGTCATAGCAGCCAATGATCCTGATGCGAGAGTGTCTGGGATGGGTGCGAGAGCCCTGACCAAGGCTGGTATTGAGGTGAAGTTTGGAGTGATGCAGCGACAGGCTGAGGCGCTGAATGTTGGTTTTTTCCACAGCAAGATCCGGAAGAGGCCCTTCATTGCAGTGAAGTTGGCTACTACCCTCGATGGGAAGATAGCCTTACCTCAGATTGGTGAGAGGTGGATTACCAACGAACTGACACGACGATGGGTTCACAAACAGCGGTCCATGTATGGTGGGATTATGGTAGGCAGCAACACCGTGATTGCCGATAATCCCATGCTGGACTGTAGGCTACCTGGCCTGGAGCAATACTCCCCCTTGAGAATAGTGATAGACCGCAGTGGAAAGTTGTGTACCCATCATCGGATCGTTGCAACTGCCGGCGTTGTACCGACGTACATCGTCACCGATAATTACAAACACCGAATACATGGAGATGTGAAGTATATAACGGTAGATACAGAGCAAGACTTTCTCCGGGATGTTATGCGCAGACTCACATGGGATCTGGGAATCACCAGATTGTTTGTGGAAGGAGGAGGGCGCCTGGTTACTGAACTACTGAAAAGGCAACTAGTTGACCGACTTATATGGTGCAGGGCCAGCCGGATATATGGCGCGGGTGTGACTGCGTCCATTGCCGATTTCGACCCATCGTTGGGTGCACCGTGTCGTTTCGAGAAAGTGGAAACCCTGATGTTTGAAGATGACACGGTTGATATTTTTGATGCCATTGCACCAGTAATTCGAAATGGTATCTACGGGTGCTGCGCTGCGCAGTCGCGCGGGGATAGGGAGCAGCACTGACTTACTGCTTGGACCTACTGGACACAACCTCAGACTGCTTTACGCAGCTGCTGGTATCGCAATAGCCGCCCAGGAAGGAGCATGAGGCTCACTCAGCATTGTGCACTGAGACTGACTGACTGTGCAATTTATGCTGCTGCTTGCTTACTGATAATGCTGCTTTCACGAAAGACATGAACAAAGGGTGAGACGTGAAAGGACTTGACTTAAACTCCGGGTGGAACTGCGCACAAACAAACCAGGGATGTGACGGCAATTCCAGGACTTCCTCCACCACCACACCGCAGGACTCTGACGTTCCGGTAAAGGACATACCGTGCTCTTCTAGCACCTGTTTGTACCGGCTATTGATCCCGTAACGGTGCCTGCGCCTCTCGCTAATGATGTTACTGTCATATATGGATGCGATCTTGGACCCGGGGCTCAAGCGGCACGTATAAGCTCCCAAACGCATGCTACCACCAAGCTGATATCTCTCCTCTTTCTGCAGCCTCGGAAGTTCTGTGATGACAGGGTGCTTACAGTTTTGGTCAAACTCTGCCGAGTTTGCATCCTCAAGGTTCGCGACATTCGTTGCAAACTCTATGGCGGCCAGCTGCATACCCAAACATATCCCCAGCATCGGCGTACCGCTGGTACGGGCATAAGTTATCGCTGCGAGCTTTCCCGCGATTCCATCGTCCCCGAATCCACCTGGGATTAGGATGCCATTCACATCGCAAAGATCGGAGGCCTTCACCTGCAGGCGGGAATTAACCCACTTCACCTGCACCTTAATGCCACCATGCATGCCTGCGTGGTCTAGCGCCTCAACAAGGGATGTGTAGGCATCAAGGAATTTTGTATACTTACCTATGATTGCTATGATTACCCTTTCTTTCGCCGCGTGAATCATACTCAGTACGTTTTCCCATTTCGACAACTCAGGTTCTGGAGCATCCATGCCGAAATGATGCAGTATTTGTGTATCCAATCTATGCTTGTGATACATTACGGGTAACTGGTATATGACACTTACGTCCAACGCGGGAATCACGTTATCTGCTGGCACGTTACAGAAATTGGCTATTTTTGTGCTCTGATATTGTGGCAAAGGCGCCATGCTGCGATACAATATTATATTAGGCTGTATTCCCAAGGAGCTCAGCTCCTTCACCGAGTGTTGGGTAGGTTTTGTTTTCAGCTCCCGGGTGGTACCCATGTACGGTACGAGGGTGAGGTGCACAAAGATCGTGAAACGCGCGCCCAGCCTGTAGCCCACTTGCCGTATGGACTCAAGAAATGGCTGGCTCTCAATATCCCCAACGGTGCCCCCTATCTCACAGATGATAAAATCTGCACCGGCGTCGTTGCTGAGTATGAATGATATGATCAGGTCGGTTACATGAGGAATAACCTGCACTGTATGTCCTAGATAATCACCACGTCTCTCTTTGACTAAGAGCTGCTGGTATATCCTTCCGGCGGTGACATTGTCTGCCTTTGTGGTATTGATGCCGGTAAAACGCTCGTAGTTTCCTAAGTCCAGGTCAGTCTCACCGCCGTCGTCAGTGACAAACACTTCCCCGTGCTGTGCTGGGCTCATAGTCCCCGGATCTACATTTAGATACGGGTCCAGCTTTCTCAAATGTACCCTAAAACCCCGTGCCTGCAACAGTGCACCTATGGAAGCCGCCGCCAGCCCCTTGCCCAGCGAAGATACAACCCCGCCTGTGACAAATATAAAACGCGTGCTCCCACCCCGTGTCGACATAAAACCCCAGTTTACTCGGGAACCTCGGCACTGGTGGACTCCTGCCCCGCCACTGCTTCGGTTTTACTGATGATGGACACCTCTCGAACACGTCTGGCATTGGTTCCCACAAGCAAAACGGTGTTTACAAGAAAGGCTGCAGCCACGATTGCGGTGAGCCTGGATACAAAACTCGACGGAGAACCCTTACCGAACATCGCACCAGGATTACTCTGCGAACCACCAAGCCCACTCAAGGTGTCAGACTCGGGAGACTGTAGGAGTACCAACAGCACTAGCAAGAACGCCAGGAACACCTGTGCAGCGGTCAGAAACATAAGGCAAGAGAATAAATGGCACTCGTGGAGGCTATCTCATTTGTTGTCCTTAGTCAAGGAGTTGTTGTGCAGTACGCAGCGGGAACGACTCGGCATACATAACACAATTGTGCAGATATAATGTGCTCGTGGCTTAATACCGTGTCGTGTGAGTTTTGCATCGTTAGTATTGAGGAGTGCGTCCTGCATACAAAGCTGTTGTGAGTTACCCAATTGACATTGGGGGCTTTAAGTCTAACATCCGTGGTATGCAGGGATTTATGGGGCGTTTTTCGATGCGGATAAAGCCGAGCAGGAGATTCTTCAGACCTCTCTTTCTTGTACTCATCGTAGGAGTTGTGTCGTGGCTGGCACACAACCACAGAATGCGTAAAGGGGAGCACCTGATCTCCAGGAGCGAAACACGGGAGCTTACTGTGGTGCTCGATGAACGATAAGCACTGCGTGGATATTTTCCTAGAATCCTTAGTGTCTGGTAGGGGGGTTTCTCTGAATACCAGCAGTAGCTATCTGTCTGATCTCAAGGACCTGAGCAGGTTCCTAGCACGTAGGAACCTCAGAATAATTGACGCGGGCGCGGAAGACCTACGCAAGTATGTCCGTCATCTTAACAGTAAGGAATATAGCCCGGCAACCGTTGCCAGGAGGGTTTCTGCGATTAGGGGGCTATACAAATTTCTGTGTAACGACAAGATAATGGACAGCAACCCTTCAGCTAAGCTGGATTCCTGCAAGCTTGGACGCTCTTTGCCCAAGGTGTTGACCATTGAGGAGGTGGACAGGCTGCTCCACGCTGCCAAGTCCGATACCTCCGCGGGAGGGAAAAGAATGTCTGCGATTGCGAATATACTTTACTCTTCAGGAGTCAGGATCTCAGAGCTTGTGCAGTTGGGGGTCTATGAGGTGGAATCCATGCTAAGAGAGCGACGTTCGGACATAGGACACATGGTAATAAGGGGAAAGGCCGACAAAGAACGTCTTGTACTACTGAATGAAGTGGCAATGTCAAGCATAGGGGTCTACCTGGGGGTTCGACAGTGTTTCATCGTGGGGCAGAAACTGGAATCCAAATGGCTATTTCCCGGTGCGAGGTTTGACCAATACCTGAGTAGGCAGCGGGTAGGGCAGCTACTCAAATCACTCGCAATCACCGCAGGTATTGATCCGGAAAAGGTGTCACCACATAAACTCCGGCATTCGTTTGCCACGCATTTGCTCAATAACGGCTCGAACATAGTTTTCATCCAAAAAATGCTCGGTCATGCCAGTTTGTCTACTACACAGATCTACACGCACGTTGCTAGTGAAAGGTTGAGAAGTGCGCTACAGGAGTCCCACCCACTTGCAAAAAATTTCCCGGGTGACCGCTGAAAAACCACTGCGGAGCCCTCCATCGTCCATTCCAGGAAAAAGTTTAAGGTGCCGCAGGGTTATGTCTATAACTCTGTTAGAATTCCATGATCGAGTGATAAGACGCGATCGGCCTTTCTTGCCAGGTTATGGTCGTGCGTAGCCACGAGTCCGGCAAGGTTGCGCTCCTTCGCACGCCTATGTAACACGGAGAACACGGTTTCTGACATTTGTGGGTCCAGGCTGCCCGTAGGTTCGTCTGCCAGCAGAATGTCAGGGAAATTGACGATACCTCTGGCAACCGCCACTCGCTGCCTTTCGCCTCCAGAGAGTTCGGATATGACGCACTCTGCTTTGTCTTTTAGCCCCATTTCCTCCAGTACAGACATTGCGTTGTGCCGTGCGGTGTGCAACTTCCGGCCTGCAATCCTCTGTGGCAACATTACGTTCTCCAAGACCGAGAACTCCTGAAGAAGATGGTGAAACTGGTACACGAATCCCATAGATCGGCGTCTCATCGCAGTTTTTACCCTATCACTCGCGGGTATGCATACAATGCCGTTTACAATCACAGTGCCGGAGGTTGGGGTCTCGAGGAGGCTTGCTATGTGCAGTAAAGTACTCTTCCCAGAACCGGAGTGTCCTATCAAGGCGACGAATTCACCCTTCTGGAGCTCTACGCTGACGCCTGACAGGGCACAGACCTGCTTGTCTTTGCCGTAATGCTGACTTACATTTAGGATCTGCAGAACTTTACTCATAAGATCTATTCTCAGTGGATAGCATGTGGCCTTGGCTCTGGTGAGAGTACACACATGTTACCTGTAGAGCAAGAACATCGAGCCACACAACGCCTCTCTATGCGATGCGGGCGGCAGAGCAAGTCCAAAAATACCAAGCGCAAAATGTGTAGGTGGTCTTAGCAGGTTGTGCACATGTTGGTATTGTGGTCCAAGATGGCAAGGATCCAGGGCCCGACCGGGCACACCACCTGCCGATTTAAAAAGTTGCTAGTGGAAGTGGCGAGGTGTATACCCTATCCGTTCAGTGGTTGATGCGCGGTTATGGATAATTTTTCAGAAAGGGACAGGGAAGCGCTTGAATTTCACTGCAAGGGAAGGCCGGGTAAGGTTTCGTTGCTGCCTACTAAGCCCCTCATGACACAGAGCGATCTATCCCTTGCCTATTCTCCGGGTGTTGCAGTCCCATGCCTGAAGATAGCTTCGGACCCGGATACGGTATATGAATACACTGCGCGGGGTAACTATGTGGCAGTGATATCCAATGGTACTGCGGTTTTGGGGCTTGGCAACATAGGGCCACTTGCATCCAAACCTGTGATGGAAGGTAAGGCGGTTCTTTTCAAGCGTTTTGCTGATATCGATGCTGTGGATATAGAAGTCGATACCGAAGATGTGGAGGAATTCATAAACGCTGTGAAGCACCTCGGTGTTAGCTGGGGGGGTATCAACCTAGAGGATATTAGAGCCCCTGAGTGCTTCATCATTGAGAAGCGCCTCAGTGAGTTGATGGATATTCCCGTGTTTCACGACGACCAGCACGGCACAGCAATAATCACCCTGGCCGGGATAATGAACGCGCTTGATATTACCGGCAAGGACCTGAAAAGTGTAAAAATAGTAGTGAATGGTGCAGGTGCTGCCGGCATAGCATGCGTGGAGATGCTGAAGTTTGTGGGGATACCAAACGATAACATTGTGCTATGTGACCAGAACGGGGTCATATACAAAGGGAGGCAGCTTGGGGTCAACGAGTGGAAGCTAAAACATGCGATTGAAACCAAAGAGCGGGACCTGAAAGATGCGATGAAGGGTGCGGATATCTTTATAGGGTTGTCTGTGCGTGACGTGTTGAGCAAGGAAATGCTGCTCTCCATGAACAAGGATCCTGTAATTTTTGCGCTGGCGAATCCCAATCCGGAGGTGAAGCCTGAATTCGCCCAGGAGGTGCGCCCTGACGCCATAATTGCGACTGGAAGGTCAGACTACAGCAATCAGATAAACAACGTCATGGGTTTCCCATACATATTTCGTGGGGCGCTGGATGTACGCGCCAACTCCGTCAACAATGACATGAAACTGGCTGCAGCGCAGGCTATAGCAATGTTAGCCCGCGAAGTGGTGAGTGATGAGGTGCTCGAGGCATACGGCAAGCGCGGTATGGGTTATGGCAGGGAGTATATAATTCCCACTCCTTTTGACCCCAGGTTGCTATCAGTAGTATCTTCTGCGGTTGCGAAGGCTGCGGTGAGTTCCGGCGTTGCGCGCAAAGATATCGAAGATTGGGACCGTTATTCCACGGAATTAAGTTCCAGAATTTCTCCAGCCTCAAACATATTGAACCTCGTGTATGGCTCCGTAAAAAGCACGCCGCGGAGGGTGATCTTTTCCGAAGGTGAGGAGATACGGGTGATCAAAGCCGCGTTGCAGTGGCTAGGGCAGGGCTACGGTACCCCCATCCTTGTGGGGCGGGCCGACAGAATACAGAAGGGGCTTCGTCAGATAGGGGTAAACTCTCCCGAAGGCCTTATCATAGCCAATGCGGCGCTCTCTTCACGCAACGATGTTTACATAGACTATCTATACGCGCGGCTTCAACGCAAGGGATACTTGCACCGTAGCTGCGTTAGGGACGTGAAGACGGATAGGAACATTTTTGCCGCGTGCATGCTTGCTTGTGGGGATGGAGACATTCTGGTAACGGGGGTTACCCGAGGATATAGTGAGTCGCTGTCTGGAGTCCGGAAGGTTATTGATGCGCGTGGTGAGATGTTTGGTCTGTCTTTAATAGTGAAAGAGGAACGCACTCTGTTCATTGCAGATACCGCCATCAATGAGTCTCCCACCCCGCAACAGCTGGCTGAGATAGCGATAAAAACTGCTGCCGCCGCCAGATGCATGGGTCACGAGCCCAGGGCTGCGTTTGTCTCATTTTCGAGTTTTGGAAGCCGCTCGCAGCAAGAGTCTGCTAGAGTGCGTGAGTGCATGGATATAATGGCGAGTCGTAACGTGGATTTCGAGTATGATGGGGAGATGTCCATAGATGTGGCACTGCGCCCAGAATCGCTATCTTTGTATCCATTTTGCAAGTTGAGTAAGCCAGCAAATGTTTTGGTGATGCCTAATCTTTGTAGCGCCAGTATATCCTCCAAGCTGTTGCAGGAGATGGGTGATGTTGCGGTTGTGGGGCCGATTCTGATAGGTATGGAGAAACCGGTGCAGATTGTGAACATGACAGCCTCGGTTTCTGAGATACTCAACTTGGCGGTACTTTCCACTTTGTACAGCTAAACGCCCGATGGTGAAGGTTTGGTGCGATGGACACACCTTCTGTGGCTAAAGTCCGAAGGTGGTGATGTGGATGTTGCGGTGCTGTGGAAAGTGTACATGTGCATTGTGGGTTATAACTGCGGTGGAGTGGTGTTCATGGTACTCTGCTGATAGCCGTTACGCGGGAGCCAGCGGTAGCTTTATGGAACCTTTACATATTTACATATTCTTAACTGTTGCTGAATATAAGTTAGCGATGCGCTTGGTATACCAATGAAGTCTCTAGGACGGCTGTGTTTCTGTGTGTTGGTTGTGTTTGCGGTTCTGGTGCTCGCGCCTTACGTTATAAATTGGGACTCCCGTTATGGGAATTACATATTTGAGCAACTGGGTATAGCGTCGGGTAGCCGCGGTGGTATTAGGGTTATAGGGAGCGTGAAGGGTAGTTTTTTGCTTCCTAAGATCACGGTGAGTAACCTGCATGTAGAGTGTAACGAAGATACAGCTGGTTGTGTCGGTACCGTGTCGATTGATCGGCTAGAGCTGCACCTATCACCACTTTCCATGCTTTTGGGCGGGCCCCCCAGTGCGCGGTCTATTGAGGTGCATGGACTGCGGACGAACGCGAGGGGGTTGGCCAGCATTGTTGCGATGCAAACCAAGCATGGAACTGAACGAGTGTATGTCTATGACTCTATCATCAAAACGGGTGGGGTTATCGGGGGTTCTACCCACAACGCGGTCCACGTGAGACACGCGGTAGTAACATCCAGTGGGAAGACACTGTCAGGCGATGCTGTACTCAAGGTAGGCAACGCGAAGTACTCGCTTGCTGCACGCTTGGAGAATAAATCCAGGCGCAGTGCCATCAGAGTGGAACTTAGTTCACCCAATACAAGCGTGTTACTGCAGGGTAAAGGCGACGGTGCATTCGATAATTTAGAAGCTGTACTTGAGGCGAAGACTAGTAACCTATCCGAACTAACACAAACCATCGCTGCGGTTACTGACTACAGTGTCCTGGGCTCCGTAACCTCCACCGAGGCACTGACCTTGTCTGCAAAGATAAAATCCGCGCAGGAAGGCGGATTTTCGGTAAAGGATTTGAACATAAAGGGGCAGAGTGTGTCCGGTGGGTTGAGTCTGGTGTGTACTTCTGCGACTTTGTGCAAAGCAGCACTTAATTTTGCCTCGATAGATCTGGATACACTGTTTCCAGGAGGTCTTGGCTCTGACCCTGACGCCTATCACATAGATTCCGCGCGTGCAGGTGAGCGTTTCTCCGTGGTGCCCCCACGGCTCAATGCGACTTTCAGTCTGGATATTAAGGAAATACACTATCGGGGTAGGGTCTCGAAGAACCTTGTCGCTGCGGTTACGGTGCGGCAAGGCCGTGTGGCAGTTGAGCGCCTGCTTCTGGACCTCCCCGGGCAGAACAACCACCTGCGCATTAGTGGGGTTACCTCAGGGGCTTCAGCAGGGGTTATCCCCAGGTTTATTGGCACCCTCAACGCCCGAGGGGACGATGCGGGTGCTTTGGTATCCTGGTTGTTACCCCTACAGGCCGATGCTCGCAGAGTGCGGAGTGGAGGATTTGCTCTCACAGGGAATCTGTACATTGCTCCTAGGATTTTCTCTGTGTTGGGCGTCAAAGCTGTCTCGGGTGCGACTCACCTGAATGGGAGCGTGAAGTACAAGTACGGCAGGAGGGGGGGCGAGATCATAGGCGACGTCACGGTAGGTAACTTCGGCACCGATGGATACAATCTAGATAAAGAGTTCAACGTCAAACGTGACGTTATGAGTTTTGCCTGGTTGCGGAGCGTGAGTTGCCCGATGAAGCTGTCAGTAAAGTTGCACGATGTCAAGGTGGATTCGGGGATGATAGGAGAACTGAGCTTCCTTGCAGATTTGTCGCAACGGGGAATTAGCATAGAGAGAATTCACTTCCGGGGGATTGATAAGCGCGACCGCATATCCGATCTCGAGGGTCGTGCCAGCGTGACTCTCAGCAGTCGTGGCATGCGACCTAAGATATTTCTTGACTTGAAGAGCAAGACATACAGTGATGCTTTTTTATGGCTTCCGCAGTTTATGGAGTCTGGGAGCGAACAGATAGGCGATGAGACAACCGGCAAGGAGAAGACCACCAAACTTTTATGGTCCAGGAGGCCCCTGGATCTCTCTAGTTTTGAGGGCCTTGACGGCAGCGTGGACTTGCACGCAGACAGCCTGCATTTCAGTGGGAGTAGAGTGATATTGTCTGACCTCACATGGGCGTCAACCCTGAAGGAGGGCCTGATGTCCTTGGATAAGTTGTACTTTAGGCAAGGGGCGGATAGCAAGGGCTTGGTGAACATTAGCGGCAACATAGGTATGGGGGAGGTATCTTCAGTGTCCTTGGTTGTTTCTGCGTCTGATGTCTCAATAGGGGAAGTAGATCAGACGGGTACAGAGCAACAATTAAGCGGACGCTTCAGCGTCAGTGGCAGCTTGCAGACCCAAGGGAGGAACATGATCGAACTGGCAAATGCCCTTAAAGGTAAGGCGAAATTTGCCGCTAAAGGGTTAAATGTTGTCGGTGTGGACTTTAATGGGTTCATCGAGGATCTGCTGACTGCGGAAAGCAAATCCGAGGTTGCTTCCCTAGCTCGTGTACACTTGTACAGGGACAGTACAGTTTTTGAGACATTGAATGGTGAATCTGTCATAGACAGAGGAATGCTTGTTTCTTCACTGAAATTTAACATAGAAAACGCTGCGGGTTCTGCGTCGGTAAACTTCTTCATCCCGCAGTTTACAGTACTGGGCCTCTTTAGATTCTTCTTCATTCCTCCTGAGGCTGGGGCCCCGGTGCATATGGACATGCACTTGAACGGCCACGTGTTGCGACCTAACCCTACGTTTGACATCGACAGTCTCTACGAAATCGTAAGAAACTACAGTGGGTAGGAGACCAGGCCTTCGGCTATTTTGTGTGCGTGCTTTATTTTCCTAGCTAGAGGGCAAAACTCTGTGTGAAGTGAGGTATTGATTGCGGGGTCCACAAAGGAAGTTCTTTACCTGATCTGCATGGATTTTAGGCCCACACGGCGCGAAAGTATATATTGTAAACGCTGCACTTTTGGTATAAGGACTTGGTTGCCTGGTTATAAAACGGAAGGACCACGTGGTTGATGCAATAGGGGACAGTCTGGTTATCTTGCAGGTGGTAGTACCGCTTCTGGCGGCTGTTTTCTGCTCTTTGCTGCACAACAGGGGGGCGTTAGCACAATTTGTGTCCTGCGTGGCAGTGGTTGTGTCCTTTTTCATATCCCTAGTGCTGTTTGTCCAGGTCTACTACGGCAATCCGATCGTATACAAAGTTGGTGGTTGGGAGCCCCCATATGGGATAGAACTCCGAGTAGATTTACTCGGCGCGACCATGCTGCTTTTGGTCGGGTTTGTGGGAGTAATGAGCGTTGTTTATGGTGTCTACCCCAGTCGTCGGGAACTTCCTCCGAACAAAATTTCCAGGTTCTATGCTGCCTTCTTGCTGGCCTTTGGGGGTATGCTGGGGATACTTGTCTCATGCGATGTGTTCAATGTTTATGTATTTTTGGAGGTTGCGTCCATATCCTCCTACGTTCTTGTAGCAATGGGAAACGACAAGCGTTCAGTTGCTTCGGCATTTGAGTATCTGATCGTGGGCACAGTGGGTGCAACGTTCTACCTGGTAGGAATTGGGTTTTTGTACGCTGTAACTGGGACTCTGAACATGAGCGATATGTTCGTGGTGTTGCAAACCGTACCGAAGGATAGGGCCGTGCATGCTGGAGTCTTGTGTGTTGTACTTGGCCTGGTGATGAAGGCGGCGCTGTTCCCGTTTCACGGCTGGATGATCAAGGCGTACACTGCTTGTCCGACGTTTGTTGCCGCGTTTCTTTCTGGTACAGCCGCGAAAGTTATGGTGTACCTGATCATCAGGGTTGTGCACAATGTATTAGGAGCACACTTGTTGTTTGTGGAGTCACCTTTCGGCAATTTCATACTCATCCTAGCGGCACTTGCCACAGCGCTTGCATCGGTTATCGCGGCTCTGAGTCGGGATATGCGTAACGTTCTCGCCTATTCAAGCGCAGCGAACATCGGGTGTATAATTTTTGCAGTTTGTACCAATACCGGCTCTAGCCTTGCAGCTGCCGTGACATATATGGTCAACCACAGCGTGGTGAAGTCGGCGTTGTTCATGGTTTCCGGCAGTATATCGTACCATTTCAATGCGGGGCACAATGTTGGTGAGCACCTTAACCTAAGTCGGGCTGTTCCACACGTTACGTCTGCGTTTGTGCTGATATCATTGGGCCTGGTGGGCATGCCGCCGACCATGGGGTTTGTGGCCAAGTGGCATATGCTTAGCTCGTTTATGGACGCGGGCGCGTTTGTGGGGCTCGCTGTCCTGTCAGTGGGCTCTGTATGTTCTGTGATCTATACGTGGAAGGTGATAGGGCACCTGTACTCCTCTCCGCGCATGGTTGAATGTTATGCCAACGACATAACATTCAAAACACCTAAAATCATGGTCTTATGTATCTGGATCATGGCATCTTTCGGACTACTCGCGGGTGCATGTCCGCTGCCCATAACATCTGTATCTGAACGCATAGCCGTCGACCTACTAACACGATGACAGCTCGTGGTAAACGGTGCAAGCCTGTGCTGTGAGGGCACAAAGCACCCCCCATCAACTTTCTTCCTTTCAATTTTGAACGAGAACCTCCGGGTGGCATGCACTAACGACGAGGGATATGCCTGAGACACCGTGTTCCGCCCCGCGATGGTACTTACAATCTACCCGAAAGCGCACCGGCCCTCCGTCTAACCTACACACCAAATGCCCGAGAACGTAGTGTTCCCAGCTTCGCCATCCGCAATACCCAGGCAAAAGCACAGGGTGCGCACTCCATCCTCAGTCATGAGAAACATGGGCGTCGCAGTAGCCAGGGCTACCTGTCCGCACCACGAGCGCACACGGTCGAACTACCTACCGCCTCCCCTGCCTTTAGACTGGGACACAAAAACCCGGGACACACACCCCACACCAACAACCCGGCCCGGGGAACCGCGCCCTTCGCCGACGCACGGCGTTATCGCCCTGCTGGGAGGCTTTGGATAACCCTGCCTGGTGGCAGCAGACCGAGTGACCGCAGCGTAGGACGGCACCACCCTTCTTCTTGTGGACGCCCTACGCAACGCTACATGCGCAGCAAACCTGTCCACTGCATAGGACAACACCACGTACACAAGCACCCCAAAACCTAGGAGCGCCCCTAAAACCGTAATATCAGGCACTGGAACGTAACCATAAACCACACACAACCACTGGCAACGAGCCCGCCAAGAATCCTGTGGACACGACCAAGCGGCCACTGTACCACAGTTCAAGCAAAAAGTAAATTTGCTTGTAGTATTCACACCAAATTAGCCCTCTCCTTACCCATCGGGCAGTCATCCCCACCAGCACATTGCAACTGATGCACTC
>JBQEQW010000023.1:0-2052 GCA_052043535.1 Anaplasma sp. | reverse complement strand
ACCAGCAACTGGTAAGAGCGGTGCTCAACTTGGTCTTGGTATCGGTAGCGAGGACGTCGCTGCCAACAGCACCAAGGACAACGCCAAGGCACTGACTAAGGACATGTATGACACTCTTGTCAAGGCCTTTGAGGCGAATGACGCTAGTACTGTCACCACTGCCACCAGCGAGAACAACGGCGAGTGCGCCACCGAGAACAAGAAGACATGTGGCAGCGCCGTCAAAGCAGGCAACGCGTTCGAGGCGAGTAGTAGCAGATTAAGACCGATGTGGCGGGGACTATGGCTATATCGACAAGAATTGTCGGCATTGTACCAGTGGAGAAAACCAGTGGTGCAATACAAACTAAAACGCGAAGGCAGAGTCCTCCTCTATGCAAACGTTAAAAATACCATACTTGTTAGGACGTTCGGAGTCGCACACTTGACAGCAACAAAACGAATGGATTATGAGCAAATATGCGCGGATAGTAGGGCAAAAGACACACTTAAGAGGTGTGGATTTATGTGTGTATACGCCCTGTGGTTTTGTTGAGGGTTGGTTATGAAAAATATAAGTCGCAGAATGGTTTCCCTGGGAAGTGCATTGGTGATTTTAGCTGCAATGTCACCGGTCAGTTCCGCACTGTCTATTCCCCCAGAAAAAAAGATCCCTACGGGAGAGAGGGCATGGGAGCTTGCCTCTTACCATGCCGAAAGCATCGGAGGGTTTTATTTGGCATTGAGCTATGATCCGGCATTTGGAGGCGTAAGAAAATTTAAGATCAGGGAAGCTGACCACGGTACCAGGGTCGTCATCCCGTATAGAGAGGATGTTTCTGGCAGAGTTGATCTCATGTCTAACAACTTTGACTGGCAAGCCCCAAATCCTGAAATCAGTTTTGCAAACGCCGAGTTGGTGGCGTTCAAAGGCGGTATAGGCTATGCGGCCGGAAGGGCAAGAGTCGAGGTGGAAATAGAACATGAGCGGTTCCCGATCAAAAAAGCGAAAGGGGGGGAAGCTGGCAGGGATGAGGACGCGGATTCAGTGTTCTTTTTGGGACGCGAATTGGTTTGCGGAGTGGTCAGCGGCCAGCCTGCAAACCTTTCTAACACACTTACCAGGATAACTAGGAGTCAAGCTAAGCGTTTTGCCAAAACAGTCGAATCCGATGCCAGAAATGGAGGCCCTGCAAAGTATGCATCAGCAACAGCAACGAACGTGAGCCATAAGATTTGCGGAACTGGGAGTGGTATCGGCGGTACTGGGGGAGTTGGTGGCGTTGGAACTGTTGACAGAACCAACTGTAGAAGCGGGGGCGCGAATATTAGCAATGGTGGCAGCCCTCATGTCGGGATCGGCTACGCGGCCAGTACCACCTTGGGTTATGACTGCAAAACCAGTTGGTCGGGATGTACTGCCTTAACCACCCAGCAGTACGACACCCTCGGCATGGCCTTTGAAGCCGAAGGGCACGTGGCCAGAAGCGTTAGCACCTATGGTAACTATAAGACTAAAGCCGGCAACGCATTTGACGGCACTGATGCCACCAGCAAGATCAAGCCCGAGGTGGCGCAGACCATGGCAGCGGCCATTCTTAAGCTCAGCGAGGAAGAGCAGAATATCGTTACTGAGGCATTCGTACAATCCGTTGAAGGGGGTTCAGTGGTAAAAATACCCGCTGTTTCCTCTACTTCCATCATGGTCAACGCATGTTACGATGTGCTTTCAGACATAATAGGCGTTGTTCCCTACGCCTGTGCAGGCATCGGAGGCCATCTTGTCAGTGTCGTAAGTGGTCACATTCAGCCGAAATTTGCTTACAAAGTCAAAGCCGGGTTAAGCTATGCAGTGACCCCTGAAATTTCCGCTTTCGCAGGTGCCTACTATCACCGAGTGCTTGGTGATGGCGACTACGACGACTTGCCGCTACAAAGGCTATCAGATGATATGACTGTTGAAAGAAGCATCCAACGCGGGGTCGCATCCTTTATACTTGCATACTACGGAGCCGAAGTTGGGGTAAGGTTTGCGTTTTAGATCCTTACGATCACCCCTGGGTTATAATGGGA
>JBQEQW010000022.1:0-30968 GCA_052043535.1 Anaplasma sp. | reverse complement strand
CAGCATCGGTGATGGAAAACTTCTCCAGCCTGTCCCCGTCACAATACTTCAAAGTTGCAGAAAATTCCTCATTATTCCTACTCTTCAGGTTCACCCCAATATCCCAGTATTCCTGGGAAACAAACCGCTCTATCTCGTGTTCCCGCTCACAGATCAGGCGCAGGGCCACCGACTGTACCCTACCAGCAGACCTGCTACCGGGCAGTTTTCTCCATAATAGAGGGGACAGCGTAAAGCCTACCAGATAGTCCAGCACTCTACGCGCTTGCTGTGCGTGAACCAAATCCATGTTGATGTCGCGACAATCTTTCACAGCGGATGTGACGGCCCTTTTGGTTACCTCGTTGAAGACCATCCTGTTAACTGCAACATCCTTCCCAATGGCGCTTCTTTCGCGCAACACCTCAACTATGTGCCAGGCTATTGCCTCTCCCTCGCGATCGGGGTCCGTAGCCAGATATACACCACTCTTTTCAGCCCCTACAGCCTTAACAATCTTATCTATATACTTCTCCGACTTGGGTATAATCTCGTACACCATGCTAAAGTCGTTGTTTGGGTCCACAGAGCCGTTTTTCGCAGGAAAATCCCTGACGTGGCCAAAAGAGGCCACCACTTTATACTTCCCTCCTAAATATTTAGCGATAGTTTTCGCCTTGGAAGGAGACTCCACAATAACCACGCCCATTGTTAAACCTACATGAGAAAAACGCCTCCCCCGGGGGCTAGCATCCTAATATTACAAAATAAAGTTCTTGGAAAGGATTTTGATGCGACAGTGCTACAAAAATTACGATTCAGGGCAAGATTACATCGCCAGCAATGAAACTCAGACTTGGCACCGCGCAGAAACAGGCCCCCTCACCTAAACACAGAACACGCAGAAAACCACATACTGCTCTAGATAAGAAGTATCCCAAGTTCCTTAGGGATCCGCTGTATTATATCATCAGCGATGAGCCCAAATGCATGCCTTTTCCCGCACTCTCCGTGTATCCACACGCCGCAACACGCAGCAAAAAACTCCGGCATACCCGTGGAAATGAGTCCGGTAATGATACCAGCAAGCACATCTCCACTACCCACAGTTGCCAAGGAACTTGGCGCGTTGTTATTCACAACCACTCTCGCGTCCGGAGCGGCGATTACAGTGTCGTGCCCCTTCAGTACGACTATGGCTCCAGACATTTCCGCAGCACTCTTAGCCCTTTCCACAACACTGCCACTTAGCCCAGGGAATATGCGTTTGAATTCCCCCTCATGAGGTGTCATAACAACACTCCTTCCAGAAATGTGTGACAAAAGCACATCAACATCATCTTGAAAAACAGATATGGCCCCAGCATCCAAAACGCACTTCTTGTCCAGATTCAGAACCGCAAGCACTTTTTCCTTCAGATATTGGTCTAACACATCACCGCCGGAACCTATAAGCAACGCAGTAACCCTAGAGTCACAAAACGCTTCTTCGTATGTTTTATACATCACAGCAGTGAGTGAACCAGCATACAGCGCAATTTCGCTGTCCTCACATGCAACAGCAACCGCCCCCGCACCTATCCTCAAAGCCCCAAGAGTGGCAAGTTTCACCGCACCGACAGAACGCATCCCCACTGAGCAAACCACTGCATAGCCACGATTGTACTTATGGGACTTATAATCGGGTATGGGAATGAGCTCCCTCCAGAGGGATGGGGAATTACGGAAGGCATGCGGCCCAAAAATCTCTAAGCCAATATCTTTGACGCATATTCTCCCAGAATAGTATCTTCCAGGCGAAATTACGTGCCCAAATTTCAAACAAGAAAACGTCACAGTGAGATCTGACTTAATTGCAATACCCATGACTTCTCCTGTGTCACTGTTTATACCACTGGGTATGTCTATAGAGACAACGCACTTGTCACTGGCATTCACCCACTCAATTACTCTCAGAATATCCCCTACCACCGGGCGGGACAGTCCGATACCAAATATGGCATCCACAACTATTTTTTCGGAAATAGAAAAGCCGTCAAGCGTCTCAGAACCCACACCGCCAGCTACGCCCCCACGGCGACTAAATTCCAACACCCTGACTTGCCACCCAGTACTCCTGAGAAACTTGGCTACAACAGCACCATCCCTACCATTGTTCCCAGGGCCACATAGAATTACAACCGGCTGCCTAGAGAAGTGTCGCACCAATTCCCTGACCACGGCGGCCCCCGCCCTGCGGATCAAGTCAGCCTCACAAACCTGGGAACTCCCCTCACAAACCCTGAACTGCTCGACAGAAAGAATGGCAGTCACCGGCACCTCCAGATCAGAACAACAGACACGGCGGGCACCGAGCAGGACACGACCCCTCCAGCCCGCCATCAGACCTGCAGACGCCGGCTATGCGTACTCGCTTTCGTCAGAAGCCACCGCAGCGGCGGCACCAGCTTTGCTGCGCACACTCCTGACAGCACTGGCCCTCCGCCTCGATATGGGGGGAGATGCGGAGTCGGACGACTTGATGCGCTCGAAATCCCTACGCCTTCTATGCCACCCGTAAGTATACATGACCATCTTATTCTCTATGAGCACGATGGCCCCATCTGGGTACACAACCATGTCCATGCCCTTCTTTTGGGCCTCGGCGAACTTCTCCCTATACTTCTCTCGGTACTCCGGATCATCGAAAATTGAGGGCTCCCTGTCATCTGCGCTAGACATCACGCATCCGGGAACGCCCAACAGCCGCATAACGCGCACAAAAATTCATCTGACAACACTCCGTAACCACACAACACTACAATCAGCGCAGACCACCGTGGCATGGTAACACAAAACAAGCCACAACAAACAGTATGAGTATAAGCATGTATCATATTTTTTCTATTAGTGATAATTTTATCACCCCTAGTTGCCGCTCAGTTTGTTGCCAAAAAATTTTTCAATCCATTGAAATTTGTGGAGAGACCTGGTAGGCTCAGCCCTGGTTGTATGCGTAGTGGGGCGTGCAAGATGGTGCCTCAGGAAAAAGAGTCAGAGTACGTTCGTAGGCTGTTTGGGGTCGATGACAGAGATGTGTTGGGCGTACGCGCGTCTGCACCGGATGTGTGGCGCACTGCGCAGCTGAATGAGGCTGCAGGCCAGCTACTCCAGCTCTTGATAAAGGCTTCTGGGACGAAATCCATCGTGGAGGTAGGGACCTGCGTCGGCTTCTCTACCATATGCATGGCAAAAGCAATGTCCCATGAAGGACGCATTTACACCATAGAGAGGAACAGCGATTCCGCATCCATTGCCGAATGTAACATTCATAAGTGTGGAGTCGGAGATAGAATAACTGTGCTTGTCGGCAACGCTACCGAGCGGCTTAGAGACCTGGAAAATATGGCCCCGTTTGATATGATGTTCATCGACGCAGACAAGATAAGCTACTGTGATTACCTGAACTGGGCAGAGCGCAATATTAGGACAGGGGGGCTTATAGTCGCAGACAACGTGTTTCTCTCATCGACAGTATTTGAAGATACGCCCACACCCGGAATCTCCAGAAGCGCACACAAAAGTATGCAGAGCTTTAACTTGAGACTGGCAGACAAAAACAACTTTCTCTCATCCGTATTCCCGATAGAAGATGGTGTGTCGGTTGCGGTGAAACTGGCCTAACTTGGTTGTTTCTATGCAACACACATAACACAAGTAAAGAATATAGTGAGACAATAATGCCGCATAACGAGTTTATCACGAGGCTTTAGGGTTCCCTTTGTGCTCAGAAATCCTCACGTGGGAAGTGCTATTGCAAAATTGCTGCGTCTCGCAAACTAGCACACATACTCCTATCCCTAAGTTGCTACTACCGCCTAAAACGTCGTCAGGATTCCCAGCGCATACGGTTTACCTTTTCTGTGAGCACATATTGCTGTATCATCCCAGAAGGTTGGCATATGCGCGGATCATGCGCTCCGCCCCTACCTCAGTGTTGGCCTTTTGGGGTTGTAGGTGAAGAAGAGATATACCGACAGCGAACAGAACAACAAAGTTGACTTTGTCGCGCGTGATTATGGGATCTCGAAGATAAGAGCCTCAGCCATCGTCATTTTGCCGTTATTGTGCGTTTTCAGCATATACCTATTTGGAATAGAGAATGGGTACGTCAGTATGGTGTTTAACTGCCTGTTCACAAGCGCCACCGTGCTAGTGTTGTTGCAAAAACTCAATAGGTACCCAAAAGTCATTGCGGCCATAGAATACCAAAACATGATTTTTGCGAACGCTCTCAATCACGACACCGAATTTTGTCTAATCTTGAAGGGCAATGGCAACGTGGTGTACTCGGATTCGAGGTTCAACGCCAGGTTCAGGACTCTTGGGAGAAGCCGCCCCTTAAACCTCTACAGCATTTTGAAACTGGGAAACCTGAGCGATGAGGAAATATCGAGGTTCCTGGACGCGTTGAAGAACAAGTCACCTGTTCGCACTTACTTCTCGGTAAGTGAGAAGAGCATTGTCTCCAATTTTTCGCTAATCCTCGACCCGATAACAGACAACCCGCAGGTCGACACGTCCAAGGAGGCCACGTTTAGCCTGTTACTCAACCCCCTCTCGAGACCGCAGGACTATTTCGTCCTAAAAGCGACAAAAATCACCAAAGAGGAAGTGCACGAAAGGTTGCTGCACAGACATAAAGTCGGGTCTTACCTGCTCAATCAGGACGGGGTGATCATATCCGCAAACGAGAATTTTCTGAAGATCTTCGAACTGGACGCCATCAAGCGCCGCACAACGTTTTCCGACCTGCTAAGTAAGAACCAATTCGAAGCCGGAGAAGACGAAATGATGTTCATCACGTCTACCGGCATAACATTCAAGGCGCATGTAACTCAGGAGGTGTTCTACGACAAAAGCAACAACAGTTACACATGTGGCCTGCTGACGCCGAAAACATTCAGCCTCACCGATTATCAGATGAACCCATGCTTCATCCACGCCCCAATAGCAATGGCCCAGTGTGACCCCGATGGCAAGATTATGAAGTACAACAAGGCGTTTGAGGCGCTGACCGACGGGCAAAACCAGGAATACATTTTTGCACACATGACGCCGGTTCATGGTAAAAAAATCAAAAAGTACCTCCAGGGTAGTGGCATAAATAACATGTCGCTGGAGGGCCAGCTGTGTAATAAGACGTACGTCAAGGTGTATATGAACAAATTGGTGTACAACTGCACAGTGTCGGTCGTGTGCTATATCACCGACAGCGCGGATAGGAAGAGTCTAGAAACGCAGCTAGAGCAGTCCCAAAAGATGCAAGCAATTGGACAGCTGGCTGGAGGAATTGCTCATGACTTCAACAACATCTTAACGGCCATCATAGGGTTCTGCGATCTACTGCTGGTACAGCATCCCGCTACAGATCCATCATTCCGAGACATAATGCAAATAAAGCAAAATGCGAACCGCGCGACAAACCTGATCCGGCAGCTTATGGCCTTCTCCAGGAAGCAGACGCTTCAGCCTAAAATACTGGACATAAATAACATAGTTGCAGATTTATCGCAGATGATCAAGCGCCTCATAAGCGAAAACATAGAGCTGCAGATATACTATGAGAAGGACATAGGCCTGGTAAAAGTAGATTTATGTCAGTTGGAGCAAGTCATTGTGAACCTGGTGGTGAATGCGAAATCGGCTATGAGTGAGCAAGGGGGAGTCCTAACCTTGCGCACCTATAATCTGCAAGTTACAGCATCCAGTATGCCTAAAGGCATGTTCGTTCCCGACAAAGACCATGCGGAACACGGCGAGTATGTGGTACTTGAGGTGATTGACACCGGACATGGCATAGACAAGCAGGTCATCCGCAAAATCTTTGACCCGTTCTTCTCCACAAAAAACGAGTCCTACGGGACTGGGTTGGGCCTATCTACAGTATATGGAATCGTCAAGCAGACCGGGGGCTATGTGTACGTTCAAAGCAAGGTGGGAGAAGGCACCAAGTTCATGATACTCCTGCCCAGAGTGTACTTAGCCGAGGGTCAGCGTGTGGAAGGATATTCGCTGACGGATGAGTCCAAGGATTCTGACTACTCTCTATCAGAAGACGTGCAGGAGCCTAGTAGTCGCATCTCGGTGCTCCTGATAGAAGACGAAGATCCGGTAAGGGCCTTCACATCAAAAGCGCTGGAAAAGCGAGGGTTTTTTGTAATAGACACAGATTCCGGAAGTGAGGCGATAAAAATCGCGCGCGACACGCCCATAGACATAGTCATAAGTGATGTGGTGATGCCGGGCACCAGCGGCCCGGAAACCGTGTCTGAGATTCTGAAAATACGGCCAAACGTCAAGGTGATGTTCGTGTCAGGGTACGCGGAGGAGGTGTTTCACCAACATAAAAATATCAACCTCAACGAAATGTTCTTTCTGTCGAAGCCGTTCACCCTGAAACAGCTGCTGCAGAAGGTAAATGAGGCCCTCTCCTACAATGCGCGTGTATAGGGCACAAGTCTGTGTCGCGGTCTTGCTCGAGAATCCGAGAACCTGTGCGACAGTTGTCTGCAAATCTTTAAGTCCACCATCTGAAGGATCTCCCCTTATTGGTGGCATGTATCACAGAACATCGCACCACCACGGCCACAGGTCATAGCCTCACTGGCAGATTGTAGTTTCGTAGACCCACCACTCCGGACGCTGCACTTTTAAGAGTTCCGACGCAAAACGGGCCTTCTTCCCATCTTCAAACAACGCAAAACACGTTGCACCACTGCCACTCATCCTGGCAATCTCACACCCTTCTATGGACTCTAAGGTTGCCAGTATGTCCCTGATCTCAGGTACCAGCGATATGGCAACTTCGGTCAAGTCATTGCGAGATTTTTTAATCAGATCCAGCCAACCCTCAGCAGTTGTCGGCGTCTCCGTAATGCTCTCAGAAAACTCTGCTGGGTTGTAAGCCTGAAACACACTCCTAGTGCTCAAACGGGTATTCCTCGGCTTCGCCAGCACCACATGCTTAGGCAAATCAACACCCTGCAACACCTGTATGTCGTTACAGACCTCTCCGCGGACAAAGGCCGTTTTGGACTTCATACACACCAAGACATCGCTCCCTACGGAAGTGGCAACACCCTCGGCAGCAGACCCGCTTATTCCCCAACATTCGCTTAATAACTTTATGATCGCTCCCGCATCGGCTGATCCACCAGCCAGCCCGGCAGAAACAGGAATGTTCTTCCTGACCCTAACATGGACGTTCTCGGCCACCCCTATGGGACACCGCCTAACCATGTGCCCTATAGCCCTCTGTACGGTATTATCACACTTGTCTATCCCCAAGGATCTCGTAAATTTTACGCCCCTTCTCCGCGACCCCACATCAACTTCAAGCGTATCAAAAAGCCTGACAAATGCAAAGAGAGACTCCAGCCTGTGATAGCCGGAAGCGGACTTCCCCACCACGTGTAGCAACAAGTTGATCTTTGCCGGAGCGTTTATCAAATATTTGGACATCACTCCGCACCTTCAGAAGTGCCACCTCTAACATAGTCGCAACCACGAGTCAATATTAAAATCTTAAATATTTTGATGCGGTGCCTCGTTCAGTGTTGCTACACAAATATCGGTAGTGTACCATCTGTTTCTGTGGTCCATAAAACGGAGCTGCAGTGAGGCAGTTTGTGTCTGAGTATCCGGTCATACTGGCACCGATGTCTGGCGTTACCGATATGCCATTTCGCTCCATAGTCTTGGATTTGGGCGCGGGTCTTCTCGTGTCTGAGATGATAGCAAGCAGGGCTATGATCATAAAAACCCGTCAGAGCATTCAAAAATCAACCGTGGGACAGAATACCGCTGTACAGTTGGCAGGGTGTATACCCGAGATAATGGCTGAAGCCGCAAAGATTAACGAGGACATGGGGGCAAAATCCATAGACATCAACTTCGGATGCCCAGTCAAGAAGGTGGTAGAGGGTCATGCTGGATCAGCCATCATGAAAGACGAGCAGAAGGCTGCACAAATAATGGAGAGTGTGGTAAATGCAGTCAAAGTGCCTGTGACGGTAAAGATGCGCATGGGTTGGAGTGCGACTGATCTCAATGCACCAAGGCTGGCCAAGATAGCGGAAGACTCCGGCGTAAAGATGATCACAGTGCACGGAAGGACGAGAACGCAGATGTTCAGCGGAAAGGCGGACTGGAAGTTCGTGAGGCAAGTCAAGGATTGCGTCAGAGTACCGGTCATTGTGAATGGAGACATACGAACCTTGCAGGATGCCATAGATGCACTTGAACTTTCCGGGGCCGATGGCGTAATGATCGGCAGAGGTGCCTATGGAAAGCCGTGGATCATAAAACAGACACTTCATTTTCTGAAAACTAGGGAAATATTATCTGATCCATGCGTAAGCGAGAAACTTGAGATAATATTAAGGCATTATGACGCCGCTATAGAATACTACGGGCGGGATATAGGAGTAAAAATTCTTAGGAAACACTTGGGATGGTACAGTACATCTAGCGCTGGGTCCGCGCATTTTAGGGCGCTGGTCAATACTATGACTGATCCGAAGGATATCAGAGAAAAATTAATAGAATTCTTCGAAAAATAGGGAAAACTTAATACAAGGTCGCAAATCATTGGACACTCTGCTAAATATATGGTAGGAGGGACCTTTGTCGGCGCTGCCACCGGGCGTGTGAGACTGGCGCGCTTTCCGTAAGGCTGTGGTGTGTCCACGCGTAGGTTTTGGCCCTGGCGGCCCTGCGCGCGCAGGCTGGAGTCGCTGGTTTTTGGCCTCGGGGCACTGCGTGCGGGAATCTCGCGCGCGTTTCTCTCGGCCCGTTGTAATTATATGGTTGTTTGGTTTTTCCTTTGCGGGATTCACAATGGATAAGGAGCTTGTAAAAAATCTCATAACTAAGGGCATAAAGCAAGGCGGTGTGATCACCTTTGATGATATAAATGATGCGCTGTCTGACGATGAAGTGGTTTCATCTGAGAGTATAGACGAGACCATATCCCTGCTGCAGGACTCTGGGATCAGCGTTCTAGAGCAGAGTGACGAAGAGGAGGCCGATGCAGCGGTTTCAGAGGAGAGCTCGGAAAAAGACGAGGAGGACGAGTCCGGGCTCCGGTCCTGGGACTTTGGCCAAACAGACGACCCCATACGCATGTACCTGTGCGAGATGAGCTCCGTGGAGCTTCTGTCTCGAGAGGGGGAGATTGGGATTGCCAAGAGAATAAAATCAGAAAAGGTCAGCATGCTTCGTTCCTTGATCGGGGCGCCGCTGGTGCTGCGAACTTTCACATCGTGGAGGGATGATCTGCTCAACCAGCAGGTGATGCTGCGGGACTTAATAGACCTTGATGCGAACTATAGGGGCGAAAACCCCCAACAGAACTTTGAAGATGGAGAAGAAGGGGAGTACGTCGGTGAACAGGCGATACAGGAAGAGGAGAGTGTAGATCAGGACGGCAGCGATGTTGACGTCGAGGAGGATGAGGAAGAAGATTCCTCAGGGGGCAACGCTTCAATCCTCGAGATGGAGAAGGCGCTCTTGCCCAAGGTGATTGCGGCGCTGGACGCGACGATCGAGTCTGCCGAGCAGATTCTGGAAATGAAGAAAAAAAAGCGAGATGGCGGGCACTATGACGAGAAGTTGTACAATGAGCTGCACGAGAACATTTGGGAGCTTGTGTCTCAAATGAAGCTCAGCGATTCTGCCGTGCTGTCTGTCACCCAGCAAATTTACAGCCTTAGCAAGGCAATAGCCGCGGAGGAAGCGTCCCTTGCATCACTCGTTGAGAGCTACGGAGTAGACAAAAAGAGCTTTTTGGAGGCGTACAATAACAACACGATTTTCGAATACGCTGCTGCGGACTTGCCGGAGTGGAGGAACCTATTAGAGAAGGAGAAGGACACTCTCGTGGCGATGCAGAACAAGGTGCGATTGCTCTCTGGGGAGGATAGCCCAGGCAGTTTCAAGTCCCTGGTCGCTAAAATTCAGAAGCATGAGCGTACCGCCAACAAGGCAAAGCAGGAGATGATCAAGGCAAATCTCAGGCTTGTTGTGTCGATAGCGAAGAAATATTCCAATCGTGGGCTACAGTTCCTGGACCTTGTGCAAGAGGGTAACATAGGGTTGATGAAGGCGGTTGACAAATTTGACTACAAGCGTGGGTACAAGTTTTCCACCTACGCTACCTGGTGGGTTAGACAGGCAATCACCAGGGCCATCGCGGATCAGGCACGTACAATTAGGATACCCGTACATATGATTGAGACTGTCAATAAGATCAACCGCACGCTGAGGCAGATGTTGCATGAAATAGGCCGGGAACCAACCTTGGAGGAGCTTTCTGCAAGGCTTAGCATAAACGTGGAGAAGATCCGCAAGGTGATGAAGATCGTCAAGGATCCGGTAAGTCTTGAGAGCCCGATCGGTGACGATGACAGCAGTACTTTTGGGGACTGCATAGAGGACAAAAGAGCGGTGAAGCCAGAGAATGCGGCGGTGCTGGCGGACTTGCGCGAGATCACAACGAAGGTGCTGTCGACCTTAACCCCCAAGGAGGAGAGGATTCTGCGTATGCGTTTTGGGATCGGAAAGGGAGGCAAGGACCACACATTGGAGGAGGTTGGCAAGCTTTTCAATGTAACCAGAGAGCGCATACGGCAGATCGAGGCAAAGGCCCTGAGGAAGCTCAGGCACCCTAGCCGCGCGCGGAAGTTACGCGGTTTTTTCTAGGATTTGCACAGAAACGATTTTGTTAATTAGAGTCCTGTCAGCCGATGTTGCAGCGGGGTCACGTGGGGTTAGTTTCGTCGCAGGTGCCTGAGTCGTGGTTGATCTCTTTGATGTGATCACAGTTCCTCTAGATCCATCATCATATGGGCTGCAACTGGGAACCACATGGGAAAAATACACACAACCCCCCACTGCGTTCGAACCCCAGCACACTGGGCACAAACTAGGTACTCCGTGTTGCAAGGCAGCGAAACATACCTGCCGCTGTTGCATTTATGTCGGCTGTGGCTGTATGGCAGTTGCATTTTACCAGTCGTGCATACCTACGTGGCGGCGCCTCTACAGGACCATACAAAACGCTCAGTCAGTGTGCGTAGCACAGCGAAAAAACCTCGGCTCTCAGCCGTTTTACGCGCTAGCATGGGCCACTACCGCTCAAATGCTGTAGAGCCTCTAACAGCGCCAGAGGTTGCGCAGCTTATCGTCAACTTCCCTGGCGCGGTCGGAGAGACTCAATGCAACCTCGTCCCTGCCCTCAAGCCTGAGTTTCACTATCTGGTCATGAATTTCACTTAACTGCTTCGAGAGCATAAGCTTCTCCCACTCTTTTCTCACGTGCCATCCTATGTCCTCGCCCTCCTCGGAACCGCCACTGCCAGCGGCAAACGCGCACCCTGTTGCCAATATCTTCTGTTGCACTGAGTGCAACATCCGCTCAAAACTGGCGCCCCTGGCACACAATTTTGCCACAAGATCCTGCTTGGACAGCCTGTCTTCGTGCGCTTCCACAATGTCCACTATGTGTTGCTGCAACAGACGCATGTCTCCTGTGAAATCAAGGCTGGCAAATTGCTCAAAAACTGTTGCGTCGTACAAGAGTTCAGGAAACCCCACCACGGTGTATATCACCCGCATCTGGTGGTGCTCCTCCGCACAGGCCTGCACCGATATACCACCCAGCCTGCTAGATCTGAAATCGTGAGCAACGGTATTTATGTTACCACCCCAATTGCCACTCCCTCCCGATTTTTCCCCTAGCTGCAACGCCCTGATCTGTCTATAGAAGAAGCTTTTGTAATACCTCGAAATATTCGCATCCCTAATCTTAGACGTATAATCCCTAATCCTACCCTCAAGCATCATGCACTGCTCCGGCATCACTTTTCCTGTAGCAATCCCAATACGAGATAGTTCGTGCCTCCATATGAACTCGGAGATCAGTTGCGCCTTTTCTACCAGACCCTTGGCGGCGTCAGCACCCAAGCTGTCACAAATATCACACGGGTCCTTACCTTCAGGAGGCATGACAAAGCGTATACCCTGGCCAGGTTGTATGATGGAAAGTGCCATGTTGGCTATTTTTACGGATGCTGAGACCCCCGCCCCATCACCATCCATCCACACTATTATCTCCTGAACCATATCCCAGAGGTTTTTCATATGAGTCTCAGTCATGGCGGTGCCCAGCAATCCGACAACGTTTTCTATGCCCATCTGGCTCAGGATGAGAACGTCCATGTAGCCCTCCACCACAATAATCCTGCCAAGCTTTCTCGCAGGGGCCATCGCTGCATGTAGGCCATAGAGGCTCATCCTCTTTTTGAAGAGTGCATTCTCTGCGGAGTTCAAATATTTCGGAACTTGGCTCTCCTTCAGTGACCTCCCCCCAAAGGCAATGACCCTGCCCGAGGCGCTGCATATGGGAAACACAATCCTGCTATAAAGGCAGTCCTGCCCATTTTTGGTAAACAAACCAGTGTCTTTTACCTTCTCCATGCTCAATTCCGACGAAAGCAGGCATGACTTTAGCCCAGAAGGCGGGACGTACCCCAATTTAAACTTGCGTATCGTTTCCTCGCTTACTCCCCTGGATTTAAGGTACGAAAGCGCGGTACGAGATCTGGAAAGCTGCCAAGCACACCAACGCGTCACGTAATCCATCAACCCGTAAAGGGAATCTGTCTCTCCGCTCCCGCTATCCTTGGGCAGATCCACGCAGTATTCCCGGGCCAAGTACTCCATGGCCTCCTTGAACCCCAAACCTTCGGTGTTTGAGACGAACTGTATCACATCCCCGTAAGCCCCACATCCGAAACAATAGAATAAACCGTTGCTGCAGTTTACGTGGAATGAAGGTGTTTTCTCTGAATGAAACGGACATAAGCCCGTGTAGTGGCCGCTCCCCCGTTTAGCCAGTTTGACTTTCTTCGATACAACATCAAGAAGCCGTACCTTTTCCCGTATCAAGGCTACATGATCACTGCCTGAATGACTCGCGCCCACGACTGTACCCCAGATCACCAGTCGGATTATAACTGCAGCGCGGCCATTTGTCACATGTATACGCCATTCCCCGAACACGAAACCACCACATTAGATGTAGATGCTCCACAAGTGCAGACCTCACACATCAGAGCCCGCACAAGAATATCAGCAATTTAGCATCAGCACCTTAAACAGCGTACCCATGTTTTCGGTTAGACGCAGAAATCCACGTTCGAGCTCTGACGCCTGTTGCGGTGTGGCGTTACGTGCAAGACATTCCAATCTCCCCCGTATGCCAAACCTGTACAGAAACTCCTTTTGCGTTGTAACCTTGCTCGAAATCTGTTCTAAGCTGCTTTGTAGAAAGCTGAAGTCAACGTGCGCAGTGATATCGCATTCCCCAATGTGATCAAGAAAGCTGCAGTACTGGTGACCCTTCACCGCCTGAATTGTGCTCTTATATGGCGGATGCAGATATCCATAATCAAACACGATGCCTGCCCCTCCATGCCGCACAATCCTCTCTTCCATACCCTGTAGAATGCCTGATGCGGCTGCACACTTTTCGAATACGCTACCATCAGACATATTGGGCACATTCACGTCACAACTTGCCTCCATGGCAACAATATCCAGCTTTCCGTCGTCATGGCGCACGTAATGTTCCTGCCACGCTCCACCAACGCTGACAAACTGCTTTATGGGCAGCGCATCGAAGAACTCGTTCGCCACCACAATGGTAGGTTGCTGGGGTAAATCCTCCAATTTGCAATGCCAAAAAATATTTTTATGCTCCCTCAGCATCTCTCGCTGCACTTCCCGCAGAAGCGCACTTGCCTCGAGTAAATGTACTTCCAGCAATGCGTAATACTGCGGAAACTGCCGGACTACCCTTAAGATATCGGCCATCATGGTCCCTCTACCCGGACCAAGCTCCACCAAGGCAAATTTTTCCGAGGCGCCAGTGCTCTCTAGATAATCCAGAAGCCAAATAGCGATCACTTCGCCAAAAAGCTGGCTGATATCCGCAGATGTTATAAAATCCCCATCCTTGCCAAACGGGACCCTAGTCATGTAGTACCCGTGCGTTTCGTGATAGAGCGCAAGCTCCATAAACTTGTCGATTGTTACAAAATTTGAGTCTGAAAAGATAAATTTTTTAAGACAAAAACCCATTGTGTTAACGCATACATCACCCACATGCGGTATCATGGACATATGACTTGGCGCCGCAGTGCCTCACCAGTATAAGCGTTGGGGCTACACTGAGCAACTACGTTTTTTTCCAGCCACGGCTGCGTGAATTCCCAACGTATATTCGTAGCAATTTTAAAAAATTTACTATACAAATGGGATTCCGAGACCCGTGAGAGTTCTTGTGGGCCAGGTCTTGAGTAACTACCAGAGTAATGTTCGTATGTCCGTCATCAAGAAGTTCATTATACCGTGCGAGTTCGGTAACAAGGTGTCGCCATTCGCGATATATATAGGGGAGCCGAAGCCAGACACACACCCGGTGCAGCACCAAAATACGTGGCTGTCGAAGGAACGAGGTGGTTCCATTCCCGAAAAGGTTAGAAATAGCCTTGAGCAGCTTCACGAGCTCGCGAAAAAGAATGGCATATGCTTCCCAGACTTGTGCGTATACGCCTTGGGCGTGGCCGAACGCAATAAAAAAGGAGGCGGAGCTGCTGCGTCAGCCGATAACATCATGCCTGCCCCCTAAGCAGTAACTGAAGGTGTACAGCGGTTAAGTCATGTCATTATCAGCACCCCCTGCGGGCCTTTGTAGCTTTTGAGAGCTGGACTGCCACGTGTTGTTACATACCACTGGGTTGTTCCTGAGGTAGCGCGCTGGTAGCCTCTGCAGCCTGGGAATGAGCCTCGGCAGATGGTTGCCCAGTAGCATCACCCTCGGTTTTTTGCGTGACCATGGAAAGCAGCTTGTTTAGCACATCTGTGCTGTCCCATTTAACATTGCCGCCAATGCGGTACAACACAGAGCCGTCCCCGTCTACGATAAAGGTCAGTGGTATGGACTGCACATTGAAGTAGTCAAACAGCCTCCTGTCCTGGTCTAGATACACGGTAAGGGTGATCCCATACTCGTCACAGAAAGACCTCACCGCAGCTCCGTCCCCGTAGGAGATTGGCAGAAAAGTGATACCGCCGGCACCTTTTTGCTCCAAGTGCTCCCAAATCGCCTGCAGTTCCCTCAATAATGCAGCAGAATCTACACTCCATGGAGCCCAGAAAGTCACGATCAACACCTGTCCGCTGAAGTCCTTTGCAGAAAACTGCTTTGCATTTAAATCGAAGAACGGCGCAGCGGCCACCCTCATATCCTGTTTTAGCGCCCCCCTGACGAAGGCTTCCGGGAGGCTTTTTTCACCTGCCGCACCTGCCATTCTGCCATCTCCCGCAGCCGCGGTGCGGTGCAGCAAAAAAAACACGATGATAGCGAAGCAGGCAGCCCTAATAGCGATTTTACCCATCCTCGAACGCTTCATCCCACGTCCCTTCAGTTGCGGCACGCGAGTACTCAGTAACCCGATTTTCGAAGAAATTGGTGTGCTCAACACCGTTGAGGATGTCGTCCAACCATGGCAGGGGATTCGCGTTGGCATCGTATATGGAGTCCAAGTTCAGCTGCGCGAGCCTTCTATTAGCTATATAGCGTATGTACCTCTTAACCTCAATTGCGGATAACCCCTCAACATCCCCCAAAGCAAACGCGAGGTCTATAAACTCATCCTCCAGGGAAACTATAATCTTGCAGGCGTCATAAAGCTCATCCTTAAGTTCCTGATCCCATATCTCCTGATTCTCGTGGGTGAATGTGTTAAACAACCTGATGATGGACCCGGTGTGCAGAGTCTCGTCCCTGGCAGACCAGGCAATTATCTGCCCCATACCCTTCATCTTCCCAAACCGCTGGAAATTCAGCAAAATCGCAAACGAAGCAAAAAGCTGTAGACCTTCAGTAAAAGCTCCGAACACCGCCAGAGTCTTGGCTACGTGCCTCTTGTCACCTTTCCGCGACTCCTCAAACCGCTGCATGTAGTCGTATTTCTTCTTCATCACCTCAAACTTCAGAAATGCCTGATACTCCGCTTCGGGCATCCCTATGGTGTCCAACAGATAGGAATACGCCGCAATGTGCACAGTCTCCATATTGGAGAACGCCGAAAGCATCATGCAGATCTCCGTGGGCTTAAAAATATTGGAGTAGTGCTTCATGTAGCAGTTATTGACCTCTATATCCGCCTGAGTGAAGAAGCGGAAAATCTGCACCAGAAGGTTCTTTTCCTTCTCAGATAGCTTGGTCTTCCAATCTTGAACGTCGTCCGCTAGAGGAACTTCCTCAGGCAGCCAGTGTATTCTTTGTTGACACAACCAGGCATCATACGCCCATGGATAGTAAAAGGGCTTGTAGACAGGCCTAGCATCCAACAAAGACATGTACAACACCCTCCCGGAAGTACTCCACGGTCAAACTTACAAGTAACTCACAAATTGTCAATCACTAACCTCCATAGACGCCAATAAACGGTGCATTACCTTGCTGAAATTGCCCACAGGAGGGCCATAGACGCCTACTCAGCCTTACGGATATACGGGAGACATTCAGCACAACCACAGGAATGTGCCACGCACCTGTAACGATAGTCTAACGCGCTCTAGTCCTCGCAACTCCAGCTGGTTGATCCATCTTTCTCGTCAGAAATACTCACACCAATATCCAGCAGACGCGTGCGTATCTCGTCAGCAAGCTTAAAATCCCCGCGCCCACGCGCCATATTTCTCTGTACAATTAGCTCCTCTATTTCACGTGCGCTGACCTCATCCTGCACGCAGTGGGCCGGCCGCTCCGGAAAATTGCGAAATATCCCCATCAACATCGCGCTTTTGTTCAGCATCCTGGCCAATTGCACCCTTTTATCGCTACTGTTGGTCTTGTTAATCTCCTTCACAAGCCCATGAAGCGCTGCAATGGCTCTCGGCGTGTTCATATCATCCTGCAATGACTCCAGCACCAAGCTATGCACATCTACCTCACCAAGGTCCGTATTCAACACCTCAGCAGAAAACTCCGCGCAAGAACGGCGCATTCTCCTGAGGGCCTCCCTAGCATCAAGCACAACCTTACCTCCCCAATCGAGCGGCTTTCTATAGTGAGTACTCAGGAAAACGTATCGTATCACTTCGCCATCCAATCCGCTCTCCAGCAGGCCTCTGACCGTTATCACGTTACCAAGCGATTTACTCATCTTTTCACCGCCGTTCACAGTCAAAAAGCCATTGTGCACCCAGTATCTAGCGTATTCACTGCCGGGAAACGCGCAGCAGCTCTGAGACAATTCATTCTCGTGATGGGGGAACATCAGATCCGCACCTCCACCGTGGATATCAAAGTTCTCGCCAAGATAGCGATGGCTCATGGCGGAACACTCGATGTGCCACCCGGGCCGCCCCGTCCCCCAGGGACTGGGCCAACAGGCTTTAAGCTGCAAGTCCAGGTCCGTAGCCGGTTTCCACAACACAAAATCACCATGATGGAGTTTGTCGGCATCGACATCAACCCTCCTCCCAGGAACCATCTGGTCCATCTTCCGACCTGAAAGCCTCCCGTAAGACTTGTAGGACTCTATCTTGAAGTATACCGTACCACCTCTCACATAAGCATGCCCCAACTCAATCAGCCTGCCAATGAGTTGCAACATCCCCTCTATCTCCTCAGTAGCCTTGGGTTCAAAGGTGGGAGGAAGACAATTCAACGCCTCCATATCCTCCTGAAACAGCCTCGTGTAGTGGGATGTAAGCTCTCTCACATCCCTACCCTCCGTGTGGGCGGCATTTATTATTTTGTCGTCAATATCTGTGATATTCCTGACGTACACAACCTCGGAATACAGCGCCTTCAGCAACCGGAACAACACGTCATACACGACTGCCGAACGTGCATTGCCTATGTGTGCCAAATCGTAGACTGTGGGCCCACAAACGTAGACGCCAACCCGCTTGCTGTCTATAGGCGAAAAAACCCTCTCTCCGGCGTGCAGGGTGTCATACAGCCTCACCATAGTTTGAATATGAAGGAAAACATCTCCACCACAAGCTTAGGACCCATGGAAAGCACAACCGCAGTGACAAAAAGCCCGAAGCATCCCACCAACACGCCTAACATTACCAACACCCCATCTCTGGTGAGCATACCGAGCGCCATGGCTGATATACCACCGGCGGGAATGAAGTTGGTCATCGGGATTGGAATGGATATGGAAATGGCACACAACAGGCAAAGAAAGGCTATAAGCTTTTCCCCTGCTTTGCCAAATATCACCAATATCCTAGGCCTGCTCCACCTCTCCATCATCTTCAGTATGGGCGACGCTTTCTCAACAACCGCGGCCAAAAACTCCCGCTTTACGGACTTTCTCTCCAAAAATGCTGGCAGCCAAGGCGTAGAAAGCCCCATCAACATCTGAGCCGAAAACAGCAAAAGCGGAATGGATAAAATCGTGGTATACCCAGGCACCGTCGGAACGGGTATGGAGAGTGGCAGAGCAAAAAGCAACATAAGTACCCCAAATCCCCTGTCGCGGAGTATCATTTTCAGCTCGTGCAAGGTAACACGGTCACCGCCACCTCCCCCCTGGACGCTTACTTCTTCCAATATATCGGAGACAGCTCTCTTATCCCTGTGCGAAGACACAACCAAGATCCACAACAAAAATACAGATCAACGGTGTGAATACCACAATAGCAAAACTGTGTATAGGAAAACATCAAAGTTGTAAGATTGCCCATGTGCCGCACAAAACCTACGCAATAGCTCTGTAAAACCAAAACCGGATTGATGGCTGCAATGCGTGTTTGGGAGGGCTTCCGGCGACACACTTTGCTTCATGTGATACAACCGCAACATACCGGAGAGAGTGGGATATAGTCACACAATTCTGAGGGGCCCCAAACTCTACATACCTCACCGGGACAATGGCACTCTTTACAGGAACACGGCAGCATTTATTCGGTAGCGCCTGCAGCAAGACTTAGAACAAATACAACAAAATATGCATTTTCCGCCCTCAGTTGCAAATGGGCACCACGTTGCGAGCTCTTGCGCCACTACGCACCCTTGCCGATCTTATGTGAGAAATTAGGGTGGTCCATTTGAAAAGCACCAAAAACACCCCCATGCCTTATTGTGGAGATAAAAGCAACTTTAGGTACTCATATGAGCTCACTGAGTAGAGTCACAGGCGTAGTTTACAACTAAAAATTTAACAACCCGGCAAAAAAAATACCAGTGTCCGCTATGTCCATGACTGCCGATCTGACGTTGTAGAAAGTGGTTGCAAAGGTCACCGAGTTTGGCAAATTAATTATGTTTTAATCAGTACGGGATATGCTATTCTGGCCCGTGGTAGATTGCTGGTGCAGTCCGTATGGTTTCCTCTTTTTTCAGGGTACGTTAGAGTAAAATGCGCATACCGGAGGACAGTGTTTGCAGTTTCGGGGGGCATTCCGTCGCTTCTGTGCTCAGAGCACTACATCAGAAGTTCCCAGCAGGTAGTCAGGACAACACTCTGAGGAGTTTTATAGAGAAGTTCTACAACTTTTCCTACAGCACGGATGTTGAGTTGACCAGCGAATTTCTCCTGGACATTGCCGAGGACCTATACAAGTTCGTGGGTGGACGGAAGCGTGGAGAGAGCTTGGTACGCGTGTTCGCCGTCAATAGACCAGGCTTCCCGGAAAAGTCGCTGACCGTTGTGGAAACCGCAAACGACAACATGCCGTTCATAATAGACTCGGTCATCATAGCCCTGAAGAAGCACAACCTGCCGATTTATCACTACACCAACGCCGTACTGCTGTTAAAAAGAGAGCACGGTAAGATAGTTGGTGTTGACGTCCTACGTAACAAATCTTACGCGGACGATCGCACGTGCGAGTCCGTGGCTTACTTCGTAGTCGGGCCTACAAGCAAAGCATTGCAGGAGAAATTGAATGTGGAGGTGGAAGAGGCGCTACGTTCTGTCACCTGCTGTGTGGGAGACTGGCAGCCTATGCTCGACCGCGTGGATAAGTTGCTCGCCCAAATGAAGGGGGATAGGTCACGTGAGGAAATCTTCCACTTCTTAGAGTGGCTGCGTGAAGACAATTTCGTATTTCTTGGATACGAAGAATATAAAAAGTCAAATACTGAAAGCTTCGTCCTCAAGAAGGGCAGCAGCCTGGGGCTATTGAAAGCCAGAGAAGATTCCAAAAAGCTGAACAGCGAGAGCACTGCACACAACAACAGCAGGGAGCCGTTGTACGTCGTCCAGTCCAACTTTATCTCCCACGTTCACAGACATGGGTATATGGTCTGTATCGGCCTGAGAATACCGGGCAAATCCGGATCCGTGGAGCGGGAGGAGTGTTTCTACGGGTTCTTCACCTCTTCGGTTGCGTTCCAAAACGCTCGACACATACCGATCATCCGGAAGAAAATTGAGCAGGTGGAAGAAAGGTCTGGCTTCCTGCGGAACGGATACAACGGAAAAGCGCTACTGGCAATCGTGCAAACATTCTCCAGGGAGGAGCTTTTCCAATTTTCCGAGGATGATCTGTTCCAGATTTCCATGGGAATACTTTTCCTTTCTAGCAATCCTAAGGTGAAGCTGTTCATGTTGAAGGATGTTGTGAACAATTTCATAGGTTGCATAATTTTCATACCGAAAAACATCGCCAGCACAGAACTTGCGGATAGAATAGCCTCGACTATAGAGGGCGTATTCGACGGCAAGGTAGTTGGGCAATACTACAACATGTACAACGAGTCCGATCTGGTGAGGCTACAATTCTCGGTTAAGTCGGACAACCCATCGTCCTACTCCATATCAGCGCAGGAAGTGGAGAGGATAGTTATAGAGTCCACAAGGAGGTGGGAGGACGGATTGCAGCAAGTGCTGTCCCAGAAGTTGGACGGTGATTTCTCTGAGTACATAAACGCCTTCCCCACAAGCTATCAAGAGTACTTCAGCCCCACCAGCGCATGCCACGACATCCTAAAGATCCACAAAGTGCTGGGGAGCACTACAGGCGAAGTGGAAGTTGATCTTTACCTTGATAAAGATGGCAGCCAGTACCAGCTCAAGGTGTATGTGCCCCTCGAAGGCGGGTTGCGCTTGTCACAGGTTCTTGATTCAGTCAAGAAGATGGGGGCTAGGATGTCGCAGCACTACAGCTATGATATCGCGGTCCAGGGCAAGTGCGTGCGTTTACATCACTTCATGCTATCCAACACTAATCAGTCCTTCGACTACCACACAGTCAAGGAGCAGTTCGAAACAACACTGAAGAAGGTGTTCTGTAAGGAGACCGAGAATGACCACTTCAACAGCCTGGTGATTTCGGCGGAATTGAAGTGGAAAGAAGTTCTCCTAGTGCGGACTTTGAGCAGGTATCTCAAGCAAATTTCATTCAACTACAGCCAGGCGTATGTACAAAAGGTTGCTCGAAAGCATTCTGATATGGTCGCCCTGTTCGTCAGGCTATTCGAGGCCCGGTTTGATCCGCGCATAACCGAGAACAGGACAAAGAAGGTTGCGAGTATACGCGAGGCGATCGACGAGCTTTTCACGCAAGTTTCTGACATTGTGCACGATTACATACTGAAGTGTATGTACAACCTGATAATGGCGGTGCTGCGTACAAATTACTACCAAGAAGACAGGAGCTACGTTTCGATAAAGCTGGACTCTAGTGCAGTTCCTGACATTCCTAGACCCTGCCCCTTCAGGGAGATCTTTGTCTACTCCAACGCGTTCGAGGGTATACATCTGCGCGGGGGCAAGGTAGCCAGAGGTGGGATAAGATGGTCCGACAGAACCGAGGACTTCCGCACCGAAATCCTAGGGTTGATGAAAGCGCAAATGACCAAGAACTCCGTCATAGTTCCAGTCGGTTCCAAGGGGGGATTCATCCTGAAGGGAGACTCCTCAAGGAAACCGTGGTCGGTTGAGTGCGCCGTCGAGTGTTACAAGAACTTCCTGAGAGGGATGCTGGATGTAACCGACAACATCGTAGATGGCGAGTGCATTACCCCCAGTGGTGTACTGCGATACGACGACGACGACCCATATTTGGTAGTTGCAGCTGACAAAGGTACTGCGTCCTTCTCCGATCATGCAAACCAGGTATCTGCAGAGTACAACTTTTGGCTTGGAGATGCGTTTGCGTCCGGTGGATCCGTTGGATTCGACCACAAGAAGATCGGAATAACCGCTAGAGGGGCGTGGGTTGCTGCGCAGCGGCACTTTTGGACACTGGGTAAGGACATCAAGAAGGATACCTTTACAGCCATTGGTATTGGGGATATGTCCGGCGATGTGTTCGGTAACGGGATGTTGTTGTCCGAAAAGATATGCCTGCTCGGGGCCATGAACCACAAGCACATATTTGTAGATCCATCACCTGACCCCGCAAAGGGCTTCGTAGAGCGTGATAGGTTGTTCCGCACCCCGGGGTCTTCTTGGCAAGATTACGACCCGGCCCTAATATCTAAAGGTGGAGGTGTGTTCTGCCGGCACTCCAAGTCTATAGAGCTAACCCCGGAAATGAGGAAGTGCTTTCAAATAGAGGAGGCCAAGGAGCAGAGTGTCTCGCCAGACACTCTGATTCAGATGATGCTCAAAGCCCCTGTGGACATGATTTGGAACGGTGGGATAGGTACATATATTAAGTCGTCCAATGAGACCCATTCCGCCGTAGGTGACAAAGCCAACGACCGATTGAGGATCGATGGTAAGGACGTACGCGCTTGTATGGTCATAGAGGGTGGTAACCTGGGGTGTACTCAACTCGGTAGGGTGGAGTACGCGAGTAGAGGGGGGAGGATCAATACCGACTTTGTGGATAACGCCGGCGGGGTGATTTGCTCGGACTTTGAGGTGAACCTCAAAATATGCCTGGAAATGGCTGTGAAGGACGAGTGCATCTCCATGAAGGAGCGTAATAAGATACTGCATGATATGCTACTCGACATCCCGGGAATACTCATGGAGCGCCACAACAAGCTCGAAACCAGGGCGCTCATGCTCGAGTGCATGCAGGCACAGAAGCGCATCGAGCAGCACTACAGGATAATAAAGTACCTTGAGAAGATCAAGGTTTTGGACCGGGGAATCGAGTTCCTACCTAGCGATGAGGAGATCACAAGGATGATTTCCGAGTCGCGCGGACTTGACGCTCCGCAGATCGCCGTATTGATAGCCTACACAAGGACATTCATCAAGGGCGAGATCATAAAATCTAACCTGCTGCAGCACAGTTCGTCCAGTGTGTATGAATCTCAATACCTGCTATCGTATTTCCCCGAATCGATACGAAACAGGTTTGAGAAGTACATCAGGCAGCATAAGTTGAAGCACGAAATACTGGCTACCTGCATATCCAACGACATAGTGAACAGAATGGGCTGCGTCTTTGTGAGCCACATTGAGAGCATGGGTATCGCAATAGACACCATAGCCCGGGTTTACGTCACTATAGCCCAGGTGTACAATCTGCGTGACATCTGGAGCGAGTTGGACAGGATCGATGGTACCGTAGACGTCAACGATTACATGGGAATAATCAGAGAGGTGCAGAAGTGCGTTGGACAGGCCACTTTCTGGCTGTTAAGACACATGCACAAGTTTGTCGACGTGGAAAAGAGGCTGGATGACCTGTCATCGCAGACCTTGCTCATAGAAAGCGAGATGAAGAACATTCTGTGCGGTGAGTTCCTGGATGCGTACAACGGCGCCTACGAAAATCTTCCCAAAGGTAATCTCAACCCCAAGATAGTGCAGAGAATCAGTGGGCTACAGTTCTCGATCTGTGCTATGGACATAATATACATCGCAGAGAGTACCGGAGTGAACGTCGTCGTGGTGGGCAAGGTGTACTTCATGTTGCGTTCTGTTCTCAGCTTTAGCAAAATACGCGAGTTGGCGCTACAGATGGACGCTATCTCTTCGTACTGGCAGCGCATAGCCATCAGAGACTTGCTGGATGACTTGAGCGACTATCAGTCTATTATCACCAGCAACATCGTGAAGCGTATGGTGCCGGAGCAGGCAAATGCCCAAAAGTGCATGGAAACTGTGGCTAAAAAGTCCGTGGAAGCCTGGCACAAGCACTACAAGAGCCAGCTGGACGGGTACTACAGGTTCTTGGAAGATATAAACCCGGCCCAGCTAGACCTAAGCAAGCTGGTGCTGATCATACGATCTCTCAGCGCATTCACAGTAGAGAAGGACTATCATGCTTAACGTCGGCCTATCAGAGATGTTAGTGATTCTGGTGGTTGGATGTTTGGTTACGGAGCCCAAGAAAATTCCTAGTTTGCTGAGAAGCGTCGGAGTTTACTACAGAAAGTTCGTGGAAGTTAGAGAGGAAGTGCTGACTTCGATGCGCGCAGCGTGCTATGGCGACGATGCAGAAAACTCCGGAACTGGTCTGAGTCCAAAAAAGCACATGATGGGTGATGATGGAGTTTTGCATGAGGCTTATGATATTGGCAACCTGGTAGGACAACACAATAATCCGGACACAGGGAAGCCCGAAGCGGTCTCGGAGAGCGCGCCTGTTGGTGCGAGCCGACATCTTACCGACTATGAGAGCTAGCGTGCCGTACGGGAATGTCGCGGCCTAGCAGCTGATGTGTTTAACTCGCAACCGGTAGGGGAAGAGGTTATGACGCATTTACCAGAAGAAGCGCAGTCGTGGCTCCAACGGGGGTAATGTGCACGCGGAGAATGTGCGGTCCGCGGTGATGTGCTATGTAGTATAAAACTGGTTAATACATTAGAGAAGAGAGGAATGCGATGACAGCTAGGATATTGGTGGTAGATGACCTGATAGCCAACGTTAAACTGCTGCAGGCTAAATTAACCAAGGAATATTACAACGTGCTAACAGCCATGAGCGGCGAGGAGGCAATAAAAACGGCAAAGGAAAAGCAACCAGACTTGATATTGTTGGACGTTATGATGCCGGACATGGACGGATATGAGACTTGCAAGAGGTTGCGCGAGGACCCCGCCACCACCTACATTCCCATCGTGATGGTGACAGCGCTTGATAACACCACAGACAACCGTGTGAGCGGCATCAGCTCAGGGGCAGATGACTTCTTGACAAAACCGATAAACGACGTTGCCCTATTTTCCAGGATTAGGTCACTCACAAGATTCAAAATACTCGTCGACGAACTCAGACTCAGAGGCAAAACAAACACGGAAATGAGCGCCGTGGATGGGGGTATCATGCATTACGCGAATCAGATATCCGACGGTCGCATAATGATAATAGACAGCGATAAGATACGCTCGGAGCACTTAAATGGGGTGTTACAGGAGCATTTTCTAGAAACCGTAGTCGTTGACAACCCATCTCAGGTTGTGAATCTACACAACGCAGAGGGCTATGACCTGTTCATAATAGACCTGAATTTCGACGGCGACGGGCTAAGGCTGTGTTCTAACTTCAGAAGCAGCAACGAAACCCGCTATACCCCGGTGTTGGTGCTATTGGACGAGAGCGAAGGCACGGAGATACTGAGTCGGGCTTTCGAAATTGGCATCAGCGACTACTTAATGGCCCCCATAGACAGTAACGAGTTGATCGCGAGAGTGAATGTACAGGTCAAGAGAAAGCGCTACCAAGACGCTCTGAGAATGCACCTCGAAAACAACGCGGAGATGTCAATCACTGACCCCCTTACAGGGTGCTACAATCGGCGATACTTCGACATGCACTTTCAGAATATCGTAAACGAGTCGAGCAGTAAGAACAAAAACTTATCCATAATGATACTCGACGTTGATCACTTCAAGCAGGTGAACGATACCCTAGGTCACCCGGTCGGTGACGAGTTGCTGAAACAAATGCGGAAGAGAATTTTCGACAACGTTAGGGTATCTGACTTGTTGGCAAGATTTGGTGGTGAAGAATTTGTAGTCATCTTACCGGACACCGCAATCGGCGAGGCGTCCACGGCTGCTGAACGGCTGAGAAATAAAATATCAGAAGAGCCATTTGTCACAAGTGCAGGTGCAATTGAAAAAACCGTCAGCATCGGCGTGGCTGAGTTCCGTGAGGGCGAAGATGCGCAGGAATTCTTAAACAGGGTGGATAAGTGCCTGTACTCCGCAAAAGAAACCAGAAACACCGTCGTGTCAGATCAGGGATCGTGACGAACCGGCCTGATGGGGGTGGGGTGTGTCATCTGCCAACTTTTATTGTGCACCTAACAATCAGCCTCGTCTTTGCTCTTGACGGAAAGTCCCGCGATAGTTGCCTGCATGTAGTCGGGCATGGGAGCTGTGATGCTGACCTTGCGCCCCATCAATTCGAAAGCCAGCAGTGAGGCATGCAAATGCAGTCCGTCACTAAATTTGATAGCGTGGCAGTGCTTGCTATCCCCAACTATAGGGCATCCAATCTGCGACATATGGACTCTCAATTGGTGCTTCCTTCCGGTAACCGGACGCAACTGTACTACGGCACATCCCTCGAAAGATTGCACCACAGAAAACAGTGTTCTGGCCTCCTTCTCGACAACTCCCCATACGTCCCCGGACTTCTTTTTGTAGAATACCGGCGTGTTAACCTCTCCAACGCTTGGGTCGGGAACACCCGCGGTCACCGCAATGTACTCTTTTTCCACTTTCCTGTCGCGAAATTCCTGCGCCAGATATCTGGCAACTCCTAAGTTTCGGGCCAATGCCAGGACTCCACTGGTGTCTTTATCTAACCGGTGGACAATCTTGCAACTTTCTCCAGGCCTTATCGCGTCCAACGCATCACTAATACTGATCCTGACCTTGCTTCCACCCTGAACACTAACCCCGGGTGGCTTGTTAATGGCTATAATGTGCTCGTCTTCGTACACTATGTTGCCGCTTATCAGCTCCAGAAGCGTCGCGCAACTCACACCCCGCTTCTCCCGCTCATCAACCACAATACGCTCGATACCTTTGATAATGAGAGCGTCACCACTGCTAACCCGTGCCGATGCCTTCACCTTTGCATGATTGAGCAATATCTCTCCCCTACGCAGCAGCCTCTCTATGAGAGACTGGGCCACACCCGGCAGGAGACTGCGTATATACCTATCAACCCGCGCCCCACAGTGCGATCCCTCTACAAAGTATTCCTTAATCACTGCAAGAAATTTCGCTCCACAAAATCACACAGAACTAAGCTGCCCGCCATCAGTAGCCCATTCTTCTGCACTACGCTGCCCTTACTTCCCTCAACGAAGAGCTTACATATGCCAGCTTTGTATTTGCTCACTCCAGAATAAATTGCCATATCGTAACAGGCTGCAGACACGTAGGAAAAACCCAGGACCACGGAGCCCATGGAGCGCAAAACGACATTCTGAGACAGCAAATTCGTAGCTAACGACATGGCATCAGGGCACACGGCTGTGAAATCGACCACGGCAGAATTCATGTTTTCTCTCTTGGTCACGTGCATCCTCACGTACCTGGACTGGCAGCTCTCCGCAAAAGTACCCAGGCCCTGATCTGCATAGTATGTCTCGCGCAAAACTGGGGCATCGACGACCGAAGCCACCACTTCATCGTCCTTTACAAGCGCAATAGAGGTGACAAAGTACGGAAGGCCCTTCATAAAATTAGTCCTACTGTCTATCGGACTCACAAACCAAAACAGGTTGCTCGACTCCTGCGGCACTGCATCCGCACCTTCAAGCATCACATCACACCCCTGCTTGTAGGTCTGGAGCTCCTCGGATATGATCTTGCCGGACCGTACATAGGCCGCCTTGGCGAACTCGCCAGCAGCAGCGCGCGAAGACTGCAAACATCTAATCTCATTAAAATCACGCGCCAGACCCTTGGAAGATCTGCGCACCGCCCTAAGCATGATGCTAATTACCGGAGAAAACAGCGCAGACATTTTAGCCTTTCGCCCTCTCGTAATATGTATCATCCACGGTATATATAACCACCTTCTCGCCAACTTGAATAAACGGTGGCACGCTAACCCTCTTGCCATTCTCAAGGGTAGCAGACTTGTACGAAGAAGTAGCAGTCTGCCCCCTGACCACGGACTCGGTCTCTATAACCTCCAAAACAACATGGTCCGGAACCCTGGCTAGCACGACCTCTCCTCGATAGAACGACAAGGTAAGCACCATGCCCTCCTTCAGGTACACCGACTTACCTCCAAGCATATCAGCACTCACGGACACCTGCTCGTAGGTCTCCGTATTCATTAACGTAAGCGACACTTCGTCGCCAAAAATATACTGGAACCCTACCTCCTCAACTATGGCACGCCTTACATAGCCATCAGCACGGAACCTTTCCTGATATTTTGCGCCAGTCCTTAGGTTCTTTAGCTCAGCCTGTATATAAGCCCCACCCTTCCCGGGCTGGGTGTGCATGGTCTTCACCACCAGGTAAAGTGCCCCATTATGGTCCAGCACCTGTCCTGGCCTTATATCGCTGCCTCTCTCCGCCATTATGACCTTCCAAAACGGTACACATTCTAGGCCCAAGAACGTAGCAACTCAAGTAAAAACAGTTTTCGCCCACTCTTTCCACGCGGGTAGCACCCTACAAAAACTCCCAGCCCTCTAACTTTCCCCACTAAGGGGCTCCATTGGAGCTCATTGCATTAACTCTGGCAAATAACCCGTCTATCACAGCGCAGAATCTCGCTCCAGCATCGGAGATTGCGTGCTGCATCGCACTTTCTGACATCTTGCGCAACCGCTCTCTGTTCTCCAATAAGCCCATGATCGCGTCTTTGGCCACGGATACATCTAGGTCCCCCTCCTCTATACACAAACCAGCGCCCAGGTCCTCGATAAATCTTGCGTTATGTAGCTGATGGTTGTGCGCAGAGCGGCTATAAGGAATGTACACCGCAGGCTTACCCGCAGCCATAACCTCGGCGATCGTGGCCGCACCCGCCCTACTGATAATTAAATTGGCGTCATTTATTATGTCACATGCATCCGGGAAAAATAGGGCCAACCTGTGTTCTATGCCACTATCAGTATATATCCTCTCAATGGCTTTTAGCTGTCCCTTGCTACACTGCTGAGTAACAGATATTCTGCGCCTAAGGGCACCAGGCAACTCAGCGATGGCTAACGCAACCACTTCGCCAAAAGTACATAGGCCCCGACTGCCGCCAAGCAATACCAAGTTTGTTTTATCACCTTTTGTCGACTCACCGCCCTTTTTAATGCTTGTTGGGTTAATGCTTGTTGGGGTGCCGATATGAACGATTTTGTGCATAAACCGAAAATTCTCGTTCGAACACATAGGCAATCCAACGGCAATGACCCGCGCATACCCGGCAAATACGCGATTTACCAGGCCCATCACCGAGTTTTGTTCGTGCAACACAACATCTATTGACAATAAACGTGCCGCCAAAAGTATAGAGAAGGAGGGATAGGCCCCGAAGCCGATAACCAAATCCGGCCTCATTGCACGCAGCTTGATGTATGATACTATACAACTGCGAAGCAGCATCGCACCAAACCGCAGCAGGCCAATCACTCCGCCTGACCTCCCGCGAATAGGCAAAGCACACTTGTTGATACCCGGAAACCTCTCCTCATAAGGGGAAAACCTCTCATCAGTAAACAAAGTGCACTGGTAGCCTCGTTCAACCAGCTCTCCGTAAAGCGCTATAGCCGGCGTTATGTGCCCACCTGTGCCCCCAGCTACCAATACAATACTCCTCATGTGTCGCATCACACTTGCTGCTGCGTATAAGTCAAAGTTACTCACTGAGTGGCGAAGCTCACCTCTCAGGTGCCACTCATTTTACGTCATTCCATATAGAAGTACACACACTTACTCAGATTACCTGCGCCCAGATAGATGCCCCTAAGAAATTAATTAAAATTCTTAATTTATTGATATTAATTAATTTTTTACTAATATTTCAGATCCTTTGCAAAAAGGTCATCTTTATGAAAAAAGAAACGAAAAAACCTAAATCCAAAATGTATGAGGATACAACTCCGTTATTAAGTGAAGATCTTTCTTATATAGAAAATGAAGGTAACTTTTTTTCTGATATTGCCAAGGATAACAAGAAAGATTCTCTTATATCAAAAGTGCGTAAGAAATTAACTACAAGCCCTCGTGTAACCAGTTCTGGTTCATCTTACAAGAGATTTGAAAACGATGGTGAAAGCAGAGATACAGGTTCACAAAGCGCTACAACGAGGTTGCGCAAAGCGGTAAAATCGTTAAGCACCAGGGTAGCATCTAGGAAGAGAGCCCCCTCTGAAGGAGAAAGGCAGTCTGGCACAAGCCTAGAGTATGGTTTCCCGGATGGCAGCAGCTACACGAGGTTAGAATCCCGTGACTATGACATTCTGCATACGGACGACCCGAGGATGAATGTAGCATCGATGAAATCCTTTGCCTCCCCTGTAGAGGATGTCGACCCTGAGTCTGTATTTGGAGCACCAAGTAACCCTAATGAGGTATGGACTGCATCTTTTGACACGGACACAACCTCCAGAAATCCATATGAAGGGCTGGATGCTAATCCAAATTGGGCACAGCAAACCGCGACTCAGGAGTCTGCTTCATCGACGAAAGCCACTGCATCTGAACCGATTTATGCAGTGTCGAACAAGGTGCGTACTGGCCGGGCACCGGCAAGGGAAGATACTCCTCCTGTCCCTCCAAAGTCTTCTTCCATTAGAACTTCAGCAGCGGCTACTGCAACAGTAAGGCCATTAAGAGCGGCAACTGCGTCACCTTTACCAAGGGCTACTGGCACTCCACCTTTGCCACCTAAGGCTCCAACTACAGCAGCGCCTAAAAGGGATGCGTCACCTCTTCCAAGGCCAAATACACCTACACCTGCATCTCAGGAGTCAGCCAAGACTGGTGTGGCACGGCCAAGTTCACCTCCGCCAGCTCCACCTCGGACAG
>JBQEQW010000021.1:0-1561 GCA_052043535.1 Anaplasma sp. | reverse complement strand
GTGTGATATAGTCGCTCCATCAGATATGATGGATGGCAGAGTGAGTGCTATCAGGGAGTTCCTGGACAATTGCGGATTTAGCGATGTGTGCATTTTGTCCTATGCTGCGAAGTTCTGCTCGTGCTTGTACAAACCATTTCGCGAAGTTGTGGGCTCTCGTACCATGTCTCAGTCCATAGACAAAAGTACATACCAACTCGATGTAGCAAACACCAGGGAGTCCCTATTGGAGGCACAAATGGATATTGAAGAAGGTGCAGACATAATAATGGTCAAGCCCGGAACGTTTTACCTGGATGTAATTTCCGCAGTCAGCGCAAAATTCAACGTCCCCGTCTTTGCGTATCAAGTTGGAGGGGAGTACGCAATGATTAAGGCAGCATCGATGAACGGATGGATAGACTACGACAAATGCATGTATGAATCCCTTATCAGCATAAAGCGCGCGGGTGCCAGGTGTATAGTCACCTATGCAGCGCTAGAAATGGCACAGAAGTTAGGCGCTGGCACGGGGATCATCTAGTGGCAAAAATCCTCATCACGCAGTTTAACTATAACGCACAGGACATCCGAAGTAATTTCGAAAAAATACTTACGGGATACATAGCAGCTTCGGACTGCGAAGCCAGCGTCGCGTTGTTCAGCCGGTACGCGGTATCTGGATACATTGAGGAAATTCCCCCATCATCCCGGGAGCTAGCAGACCTGCATCGCAAATACATTGATGACCTCGCGCTGTACACACTAAACAGGAAAACCTGCGCTGTTATCGGCAGCGTAGAGGAAAAAGGCGGGAAATTACTTGATGAAGTTGTATACTTGCTATCAAATGGCGTTTCCCAGAAACTGATTAGCATTCCAACATACGTACAGGACTCGCGAAACCACGTAGTATTGCATATCAACGATTTATCGGTTGCGCTTCTTCTGGAGGCCGGTTCAACAGCCACGCTAGAGGAGTCACTCAGCAGCATACACGAAAATGTGGATCTATTGGTGCTAATGGGGAAATCTACCTACGGCTGGCCGCGTATTTTACACGCCTGTAGGATGCTTGCAGACAAATCCTGTGGCGGGCTGGCATACGTAAACTTGCTGGGCGGATATGGAGGCAAAGTGTTTGCCGGAGGGTCCATGATATGCAGCAGCAAAGCGGTTCACCTGTGCCCATTGTGGGAGGAAAAAACCGAGAGTGTGGAGTGCAGCGGCTCCGCAAATTTCAACAACGCTAGTATCACCGCCTCCATACCAATTGGTGCCGAGTTGGATTACGGGACCCTCGTACTTGCCCTTAGAGATTATGTACATAAAAGCGGATTTTCCGGTGTCACCATGGGCATGTCCGGAGGAATAGATTCGGCACTGGTAGCCACTATTGCGGCGGACGCTCTAGGCCCACGGAACGTACATACCTTCATGTTTCCCACCAGGTACACCCCCGATTCTAGTATTGACCATGCGGCCAAGTGCGCGGCCAACCTAGGTGTGCACCACACTGCAATATCGATAGAGAGCGTGTTGACCCATTTATTTGAGACTCTCAATATCTTACTTAAGGATT
>JBQEQW010000020.1:0-1195 GCA_052043535.1 Anaplasma sp. | reverse complement strand
ATAAACCCACTACTCCAAAATCTCAGTTATGATACCAGAACCAACAGTCTTACCACCCTCTCTCACAGCAAACCTCAACCCCTTATCAACAGCAACTGGTTTATCCAGAGTAACCTCTATGCTCAGGTTATCACCAGGCATGACCATCTCAACTCCACTGGGCAATCTTATACTACCAGTAACATCAGTCGTCCTGACATAAAACTGAGGCTGGTAATTCGAGAAGAACGGAGTATGTCTGCCCCCCTCCTCCTTCTTAAGAACGTACACCTCTGCCTTGAAAGCCTTGTAAGAACGCATCTGCCCAGGCGCGCTGAGTACCTGCCCTCTTTCCACATCTTCCTTCTTAATACCCCTCAACAGTATCCCGGCATTGTCACCCGCCTCACCAGTATCTAACGCCTTGTGAAACATCTCCACTCCAGTACACACTGTACTCTGCAGATCTCTAAGACCCACAATGTCTATCTTATCACCTACCCTAATAACCCCGCGCTCTATCCTTCCTGTCACCACAGTACCACGACCAGGAATTGAGAACACATCTTCCACAGACATCAGAAATGGCTTGTCCCTCTCTCTAACCGGCAACTCCACCCTTTCGAGCGCGCCCACCAGCTGCATAACCTTCTCACTCCACGGTCCGTCAGAGTCCTCTTCCAGCGCCTTCACCGCAGCACCTCTCACTATCTCTATCCCGTCCCCATCATACCCATAGTTACTCAGCAACTCTCTTATCTCCATCTCAACAAGTGACAGCATCTCTTCGTCTTCCACCATATCGCACTTGTTGATCCACACCACCATGTCTCTAACCCCCACCTGCTTCGCAAGTAGTATGTGCTCACGAGTCTGTGGCATCGCTCCATCAGTTGCCGACACCACCAATATCGCCACATCCATCTGTGCAGCACCTGTAATCATATTCTTGATGTAGTCCGCATGCCCGGGACAGTCCACATGCGCATAGTGCCTCTGCTCTGTCTCATACTCCACATGCGCAGTCGAAATTGTTATACCACGCGCCCTCTCCTCTGGTGCCTTGTCTATCTCATCGTACTTCACCACCTTGTTGGCACCGCTAAGCTTCCTCGCCAGCACCGTCGTCAGCGCTGCTGTTAGCGTCGTCTTCCCGTGATCAACGTGCCCTATCGTCCCCACGTTTATGTGCGGCTTCCTTCCTTCTGTCATATAA
>JBQEQW010000019.1:0-21820 GCA_052043535.1 Anaplasma sp. | reverse complement strand
TCTTAGTTTCACCACCAGCCTCCCCTATTTTGAAGTCCCGAATACCACTGAATGCGGGGACATAGTCCAGACCTATAACGAATGGTGATGAGCCTGTCTGGAGGCAGAACTCCATCCCTAATAATATGAGTGCCGATGTGAACGCAGTGGGTCAGAATCATCGCAACATTAAGCCCCGTTCCCCTGGGGAAACGGTTTCTGGTGGTGGCGTCATGCCTGCGATGGGACAGTCGCACATCCAGTGTCTCTGATACTGCCTGCGACTTGTCAACCCTAAGCAAACCAAGCTGGTCTTCCACCTAGTCGGCTTTGCTTCCGTTATCTCTGGAAGGGATTTATGAACCTGCTTGCACGCCAAGGTGTGACTTTACAGGGGCAGAGAGCATTTGGGTAACTGCCTGCTCAACTCCTAGCTGCCCGCAGAGTAACTGAGCCACCGCTGAGCATATTGGCAAGTCAAGGCCCAGGATATTGCCCATGTTCATTATAGCTAACGCGCTTTCTGCCCCCTCAACCAGAACAGGCCTATGCCGGCCGGCGTCCAGCCCATCCTTTCCTATCGATATTCCAAACGACATATTACGCGAACCGGGTGTCGTGCATGTCAATACCAAGTCCCCGAGACAGCCTAGCCCCGTTAAAGTTTTTGCCTTGCCTCGTTTTGCTTCGCACACTGTGCGGATCTCAGCCATCCCCTGTACCACCACAATAGCTGCTGCGTTGTGTCCCAAACCCATTCCCGTGACGATGCCACATGCTATTGCAATGACGTTCTTCATTGCCGCCCCAGCCTGCACGCCAATCATGTCATCACTACAGACTATCGACATAGTGGAAGTACTTAGCTGCGATGCCAATAATTCCCCAGTACCTGGACTATCGGACGCCAGCACCATGGCGCAGGGCAATCCGGCAGCCATCTCTTTTGCCAGAGTAGGACCGGAGAGAACTAATATGGGATTTTCGGGAAATATCTCCCAAACCACCTCACTGGCAAGCTTGAGCGATACGTTCTCTATTCCCTTACTGCACACCACTATGGGAACTCTGTTGGACAGTGCCCGTGTGTGCCTTACTGTGTCACAAAGACTCCGCAACCCTTGCGCAGGAACGCAGAACAACACTGCCTCCGAACTTGCCAACGCTGCATTCATGTCGGAGTAGACCAGTACGCCGTCCGGTACGCGGAATCCGGGCAGGTATAGCGCATTCTCTCTAAGGGTGCGTAACGCCTCTATGACGTGCTCGTTACGACCCCAGAGACGCACCTCCTTACCTGCTTTGCACAGCGTTACAGACATCGCTGTGCCGAATGCCCCAGCGCCAAGAATAGTGAACTGCACCCTCAAAAACCCTACAAAACACACGCCCGGTATGGTATATATCCTAGTATACTGTTTATCAACATAAAACAAGCTGTGGCCGATGATTGAGAGCATAGTAGGCGGTGAGAATCAGGAAACAAGATGGGTAGCCGGTGCCTTTTATGCTCTTTGGTTTTTATGCAAAAACACGATTTTGGTGGAAAATTTGTTGTGCAATAGCGGACGAAGAAAACTAGTTGGGAGTGATTAGTGGAAGACGGTCGCGCCACGCGTGCCTGTATGAGGATGAAAGGTTGCAAATGAAACGTTGTGCTGTGAAAAAAATTCTGCCTGCCATAGCACGTGACTGGGTCCAGTGGCTTCGTGAGGAACGAAGGTATGCCCCCAACACTATTGCTGCGTACAAGCGAGATATAGCAAGTTTCTTTCATTACATGTATGGGGAAGCGTCAGGGCAAATTAGTCCGGGAAACATCGGGAAGCTGAGTGTGGTAGAGTTCAGGCGCTGGCTTGCCGATCGTTGCAAGCAAGGTAAGAAATCCTCGTCAAACGCCAGAGCTGTTTCTGTGGTGAGGGCCCTTTTTCGCTATTTGTATTGTAAATATGGAGTGACCGGCTCGGTCGTCTTTGATGTTGCTAAGCCCATAGTACGCCGGGGGTTGCCTAAGGCTCTAGAACAGGCCCAGGCGCGTAAGGTTGTTTCGGAGCCGGACAGTGCTCACTGGACCTACAAACGCGATGTAGCCGTGTCTGCACTATTGTACGGTGCTGGCCTCAGAATCAGCGAAGCCACCAACATCAGATTCCGTGACTTGGGGAAAGATGAACTACGAGTGCTCGGCAAGGGCGCCAAGGAGAGGGTGGTGCCGATTCTACCATGGGTCAGGCACACACTTGCCAGATATATAGAGAGTTGCCCGTATCACCAATCCCACCCATCCGGGGGAGAACATATTTTTGTAGGGGTACGAGGTAAGCAGTTGTCCAGGACCTATTTTGCCCGTAGGATACAAACATTACGGAGACAGGTTGGGCTTCCGGAAACTACCACCCCTCACGCACTAAGGCATAGCTTTGCTACCCACCTAGTCTCGGAAGGTGCGGATATTAGGGTAGTGCAGGAGCTCTTGGGGCATGCAAACCTCGCCACGACACAGATCTACACCCACCTTGACTACAATAGCGTAATAAGCCACTACCGAGGGTTCCATCCCCAGACCAACAAAGGAGAAGATTCATCCTAGAACGACAACGCCATCGGACTGGCTCTGGACTAATTTCCCAATTACATACGCAGATTCGTTGCGCTGCCGTAGCTTTTGTACAAGCTCAGGGGCTGCGTCCTCTGCAGTGATCAATACCATGCCAATGCCGCAGTTGAAAGTTTCAAACATCTCCTTCCTGGGCACTGCCGCCTTTTCCTCGAGCCACGGAAACACTGGGTGCGCCTTCCAGGAATTCAGCTGAATTTCGGCTGTCAGGTATTCCGGCAGTATCCTAGGTATATTGTGCACGAAACCCCCGCCTGTTATGTGCGCTATGGCCTTCACCGCAGATAGCACAGGCAACACTGAGTTGACGTATATTCTTGTGGGTTCAAGCAACACATCTGCCCAGGTACCATCGGCAAACGGACATGCGCTACAATAGCCTATGCCCAAGTCCCTGAGTATCTTTCTGACTAGGGCAAATCCGTTGGAATGCAAACCCGAGGAAGGCAGCCCAATAACTACGTCCCCTACACGCAGTTGGTCGGTACGCGGCAACACCTCATTCTTTTCAACTATTCCCACGGAAAAGCCGGCCAGGTCATAACGACCCTTCGGGTACATGTCGGGCATTTCTGAAGTTTCACCGCCGATCAGTGCAACGTTTGCGAGGCTGCATCCCTGCGCGATTCCGGATATGACTTGCAATGCAGTATCAGGGTTGAGGTTGCCGGTCGCAAAGTAGTCAAGGAAAAACAGAGGTTTCGCACCCTGTGCGAGGATATCATTAACGCACATAGCCACGAGGTCTATCCCGATAGACCCGTGGCCGCCGACCTCCTGCGCAACAAGCAGCTTCGTGCCTACACCATCTGTCGAGGATACTAGCATGGGGGAGGCGTAGCTAGCATCTGAGAAGGGGTCGAATAAGGCGCCAAAACCACCTATGCCAGACGCAACTCCAGAATTTCTTGTGGACTCGACCAGGGGCTTTATTGCCTCTACTAGCTTGTTGGCTGCGCCGATATCCACACCAGCGTCTGAATATCTGCTCATAGATTGGCAAATTAAGATTTCCTTGTGCCGATGGTAGCACCGGATATGGTGAATGTATACAAAATATATTGATTGACTTCTCCTCTTCTATGGAATACACGCTACCTTGCATGGGATTTTTAGGAATCTATTCCGAATGAGCGTGAATGGCGAACAAGATGCTGATGTGTTGGCCAACATGGAGGTGCTCTCTGCCAGGTTGTTGCACGATCTAGCTGGTTCTGTAGGCTCCGTGGTGAGCTACGTGGAGTGTCTAGTGGAGGACCCGGAGTCCGAAGATACTCTGCAATCACTGGAAAAAGCGTCTGCAGAGATAGTGGCCAGATTCCGGCTATTAAGACAAGCCTACAGCGCGTCAGAGGACAACTCCTGTTTCAACAAGACCAAAGATAATGTCGAGAAGTACCTTCAGACAAGAGGGGTGGCACAGCTCACTTGGAACATTGAATCCCAATTTGTGGATACCGAGCTCGTAGAGAAGATAAATCGGCTACTCTCGCACTGCGTATTGCTTTCTGTGATGCTAATGGTGCGCGGCAAGGGTATGTCTATCGCAGTTCGCGCTACTGAGGAAGGTGTACAGATGCAGGTCAAGCTTTCAGCGTCAGGGGTTGAAATGCACCGAGATATAGAGAGGGTTCTGGTGTATCAAGATACGGATACGTGTCAATTGAACACCAGAAACGTCCAGGCCTACTTCATGTCATTGCTGACTACGCGGTACGGGGCGACGTTCCGCTATGAAGCCCACGACGCACTGATTGAGATCGTGCTACCTCACTGATTGATACTTCTTGCAGGGGTAAAAAACGCACCAACAGGCTATTTGCCCACAAGCCTTACCGAGGAACCTGACTCCTTCTGCGCCGCTAGTAAGGTGTTCTCCAAGTTTCCCACCAGCTTGGCAGGATCAGACACGCCGCGCATCTGAGCATACGTAGCAGAAACTGTCGCTGGAGGAGTGCAGTGCGACAACCTCTCCAATACGTCCTTGTGCACCCGCGAAACAGCGGAATACGCACTTCCGCTGTCACAGCCGAGGAGCATAAAAACGAACTTACGGTTTCCTAGGTAACCAACGATGTCTGTGTACCTTACATTTTCACTGATGGCGTCAGACACCCTCATGTCCCAAATATACGCTGGGCCCTCACTTACGCCCTGGTCTACCGCTACCACGCATATCACGGCATTCACACCGGCATGATTGAGGAAGCTCAGTACCACTCCTACCTCGATTGTTGTGGACTGCTCGTCCATCACTCCGAAGTCTTCATGCATGGTGTAACGGCAGTCGGCAGGCAGTTTTTCCTGCCTAAAAGCATCGAGCTTCTGTGACAGACTTGTATCCCGGATCAGGATTTCGTAATTTAGTATTCCCCTCTCTGAGGCTGTGCGAAAAATCTTTGGCCTAACTGGCACCGGCTGCAACTTGTTATCAAGCAGAGCAAAGCCCCTAATCTTAGATATAACCTCAGAGAGGTCAGTGCCGTCGTCCGAAAACTCAAGATAACTGCCTACTATTCCCTGTGTCCTGGGATCCAGTATCGAATATAACGAAGACCCAACAACGGATTGCTTGTCAACAAAGCCGAGCAGCGTCAGAACATGCTCATTAACGTCGGTGACGGAAACACTCTGCGTAGCATTATTCTGCTGCACTGAAATAATCAAGTCGTCAGCCCTTCTAGCGATTACAGAATCGTCCATACACCCTTCCCAGCCGTAAATGAAGACCCCGCACACCCCCCCCGGCACGCAAAGGCGAGTACAGGATATCTGCAGAACATTACCAACTGGTTAACCGCAGCCACTGCCCCACACACCTACACCACGGGCAGATGCCCACGCATTTCTCAACGACGCCTGGCGCAGCGGCATGAACATCACAGACCCCTGCCGCAGACCCGCGGACAAAACCTACATCTCGGGATGCTGGCCCACCTGAGTTGCGTCACTTCCCCAGAGCTCTTCTAACTTGTAGTACGACCTAACCTCCGGTTTTAGGATATGCACAACAACACTTCTCATGCTGACCACTACCCAGTTGCCCTCTCGGAGTCCCTCTACACGAATTGTTCTTGCTGGGGACACACGCTTCTTTACATGCTCGGCAAGGGCCTTCACATGTGCAGGGGAATTGCCCGAAGCTATTATCATATGCTCGGCGAGCTGGCACCTACCGGCAACATCCAGCACCACTACATCACTCGCACTGTGCTCGTCGAGAACATCGACTACCGAATCCCTGAGCATCGTAGATTTCGACACCAAACACCTCAACCACTCGCCGCGCATTATATCACTGTAAGTTACCAAACACAAAAGGTAACCCCGACGAGCCCCTCACAATTGCTACGAATTTGTGTTTTTTGAATCACCTTATAGTGTGGGTGGACAAATGATCGATAGAGTATTTCTACACTTTTCACTATGATGGGGCTGCTGGGTAGGGAGGTCGTATGAGAGCATATTTTATTGCTGTACTTTGCTGCTCTGTGCTTGCATTTTCTTCCGAGGCACTATGCGTGCGGGTGTTCAGAGATAGTGAGGTAGAATATGTCATCAAGAGGCTGAGCACTCCCCTATTCGTTGCGGCAAACGTGGATGCTAGCGCGGTGAAGGTTTTTGTCGTCGATGACAGTGCGGTCAACGCGTACGTTTCCTCAGAGAGCAATATCTTCATCAATAGGGGATTACTGCTCTTTTCCAGGGATCCAAGCGTAGTTATGGGCGTAATTGCGCACGAAATCGGCCACATGTCTCAGCACCACATCGTAAAAAGAGAAAGTGAGATGCGCAACGGCGCAGTGACCGGGGGTATAGGATATATCTTGGGTATGGTGGCCTCTATAGTTGTGGATCCTAAGGTGGGGCAGGCGATTATGTTGGGGAGTAGTACAATCCATCATAGGGGGGTCCTTGCCTACAGCAGGACACAGGAGGAAATTGCGGATCAATACGCCATGGAATACCTGGACGCCGCTGGCTACACATCCGACGGGCTGCTGAGGGTTTTGCGCTACTTTGGCCACAAGGAGGAGTCTCACCTTGCGGAGACCGATGTGGATGAATACCTGCTAACTCATCCTCTCAGCAAACAGCGGCTGACGAAGCTTAAAGGCTACTCAAGGAAGAATCCGGTCAAGGGGTTTTCCAGCGGGGATGTCCGGGATTTCGAACGCATTGTCGAAAAAACAGAGGCTTTTCTAATGCCAGTGCAATTCCTGGAAACGAAGGAGCTGTCCCCGTACATGAGAGCCATACTAAACTACAGAATAGCCCATACGGACGAAGCTCTGAATACGCTTAGATACCTGATACATTCCTCCCCAACGGACCCGTACTTGCGTGAAATTAGGGCGCATATTTTTTACAAGTTGGGTAAGATAGGGGACGCTGTGTCGGGATACAAATGCGCACTTGCTCTGCGTCCAAATGATGTGCTCCTAAAGCTGGAGCTGTCGCAAGCACTGATGCTGACTGATCCGCAGGAGACTGTCCAATATCTGGAAGAGGTGTTGTACGAGGAGAAGGAAAATCCCCTGGTGTGGAAGAATCTTGCCATTGTCTACGGTAGGGCGGGGAACATCGGCATGTCCTACTTCGCTATGGCCAACAGATTCTTTGTGGAAGGAAACTACAAAAGGTTTGCTAGATACGCTGCACTGTCTAAATTGCACTTGGATAGCGGCAGTGTACAGCTGCGGGTTATCGAGGATATGGAAGAGGCACGCAGAGTTAGATGATCGGTGCGGTTTGTGCCAAGTTAAAAATTTCAATAATGTAAAAATAATGCTTTGTTTACCACGGGTGGGGTATATATGCCTCCTTTGCTGTGAACACGGGGTAACAGGTGTATTTCAAAATACAGAAAGCTAGGATTGCATGGACACTGACGTGCATAAGCTGCCTGTTGTTATCCTCGTGCACTATATTTAAAGCTCGCCCTAGAATTGTATATGAATCTCCAACCACCAAGGAAGGCAGAGAATGCGTTGCGCAGTGTGTATACACCAGGAGCAATTGCTACAGGCAGTGTCAAGACCAATCGCGGGCATGTAAAATAAGCGAAATGGAGCGAAGCAGCTTATCCAAATACGTGGATAACGTAGTAGACATATTCGGCAATCTTATATCAAGCCATAAAGCGCGCGATGGTAGATATGCTTGCGAGATCAAAAAGAGTGCATGTCGTTCAAAGTGCGGCTCCGACGGCCTCTGCGTCTCCAAGTGTGAGGCCCAGTTTCACTGCAATGACATACCTACCGGCACATTGATGTTTGGCACGAGGCCATCGTCGAAGCAGGAAAAGAAGGACATCTGCTGTCCAAACATGTGCTACGGACTGTGTGGAACGGATTATGACGTATGTTTTGAAATGTGCGGTGGCAGGATATATGAGGAGCAGCCAGAGTCCTCATCGGATTAACGCTTGAAACCAGGTTGTAGGACTACACACCGGTGATGGGCGGGTGCTTCCTGTCCACATTTACCACCGGCATTGCCAAGAGAATAGACTCTAGTGTCGTTTGCAGGGTACTGTGGACGAACCTAGGACATATGTCGCACATAGGTACAAGCACGAAGTCCCGCTTGTGCATTTCCTTGTGTGGGATGATGAGGGTGTCGCTCTGCATCGATAGGCCCTCCCACAGCAGTATGTCCACGTCTATGCTTCTTGGGCCCCAGACTCCCTCGCTACGCCTACCCAGGGTTGTCTCGATTCCCTTCGCGCTCTCCAATAGACCAGTTGGTGTCAGACCTACGTACCCGGTTATCACCATATTAAGATACGGAGTGTCCCACCAAACGGGGGCTTGAGCCGGGAGAAGCGCCGCACTTTCGTATACATAGGAACATATTTTGCCATGCAGAGGAAGTAACCTAACCGCGGTTTCTAGGTTACCCATACGAGCGCCTAAGCTGCTTCCCAGGGACAACACCACATACATCTGTATACGCTTTTCAAAATGTGAAGACGGAAGCTGCTGTTCTGCAGCGGCACCCAAACGAGGGCTTTCAACCCCCGCAGCAGCTTCAGCCTACCATGAACTGTGCCATTTTGCAACTGGTGGTGGACACGCCATTCAAACTATGCAGGACTGCGAGGTAATTCTCGGCTTGCTACTACAAATCTGCCACATGCACGTCATAATGACTATTGCTGAATGCCTTGTAGTGGTCTTCCAGTTCTTTCAAGCCAACTTCCACAACATTCTGCACCTCAAGAGAGTACTCAGTTGTGGTGCTGCCTATGCACGCATACGGGACCCCACCCGAGAAGATGGACTCAAACTCCTGCTGATCACTTTTATCGATTGTAACGATGATTCTGCTCTGTGATTCCGAAAACATCACGGTTCTCTCCCACAGATCGTCCCGTGTTATGCCCTCGGTTGGCACTGCAGACAGGTCTATCCTTGCTCCGAAGCCTCCTCCTATCAGAGCCTGAATTAGGCTTACTATCATTCCACCAAGACCAGGTGCGATCGCAGACAATATCACGCTCCTGGTGGTAGCTTGGTAAAATTTGCGGTACAACAATTTTGCTGACGCGGCGTCTACTGACGGAACGTTGTCATTACCAAAGCCGCTGTAGTCTAAGTATTCCGACATGCCCAACTCGTTATACGTAGTGCCCAAGATGTATATCAGGCTGACCCCTTTTACGTGCGGTGAGACCGCATTTTCGATGTTTTCTATCACGCCAAGTGTGGAAATCAGCAGAGAGGGTGGGGCAGAGATATGCACTGGCTTCCCGGCATAGTTGTACCCTCTGAAGTCATTAAACATGCTGTCCTTGCCGGATATAAACGGCGTGCCGAAAGCCACAGCATAGTCGTAACACGCCTTGGCCGCCTGTTTTAACTGCCAAAGCCTACCAGGGTCCATTGAGTCATACCAGCAGAAGTTGTCCACAAGTGCTAAGTGGTCGATGTTACCTCCAACCGACACATAGTTACGTATTGCTGTGTCTATTGCACAAGAGGCCATGCGATACGGATCGCTTTCACCGTACCTACATCCAAACCCCTGAGACTTCACAATTCCCCGCTTGGATGAGAGTACAGGACGCGCCACCACAGCGTTCCCGCATATCCGGTTGATGCCCTGCAGCGGCTTGATTACGGAAGATCCTTGAACTTCGTGGTCATACTGCGAAATTATGTATTCTTTGCTGCAAATGTTTTTCCTGCCCATCATGTTGCATAGATCCTTTACCAACGAGTTTTCTATCCGCGTTGAAGCACGTTGCGCAGAAGGGCGCTCAGTGGTAGTAAAAGTCAATTTTGGAGCTCCATTGTGCAGAAAATCCGTGCTCATGTCCATGACGACTTGTCTGCGATACAGGACCACAGCCCGGCCCGTGCTGTTGAACTCTCCAATAAGACTTATCTCCACGTCGTGTGTCTTCATAACCTCTTCGAGTTCCCGATACTTACGCGGCGGCACCGCAAGTGTCATCCTCTCCTGCGACTCAGACACCCATATCTCCCATGGTAGCATGTTTTGGGTTTTAAGAGGGACCTTATCCAGCTCCACTCTAAACCCCTTTGCACCCATTTCGCCCACCGAAGACGACAGCCCTCCGGCCCCATTGTCCGTGATTGCGTTGTACAACCCAAGATCTCGTGCTTCCTTTATCAGGGCGTCGGACAGTTTCTTCTGCGTTATCGGGCTACCAACCTGCACCACGGTGGAACTTGCCTCCCCTTCCAACGCACTGGAGGAGAACGTAGCTCCGTGTATTCCGTCTCTACCCACTCGCCCACCGATGACCACTATATAGTCCCCATCCTGCACAGTTTTTATATGTGAAGGTGTCCCGCAGACATAGCGCGGTATAATCCCAGTGCTGCCCACAAATACCAATGGCTTGCCGCAGAACCTGTCATCAAAATATACGGATCCCATGGCTGTGGGGACGCCAGAACAGTTTCCCCCGGAGTTCACCCCCGCTATCACCCCCTCGATTATTTTGTGAGGCGGCAGTATTTCCTCCCTACATTTGCGGTCCCTGTACAACTTTTGCTCCAGCTGCTCAGCAAAGCAAAAATAATAGGAGTTCATTATCGGTTTGGCTCCCATCCCAAATCCGATGATGTCCCTGTTTACCCCCAAGATGCCGGTCTCTGCTCCCCCAAAGGGGTCCAGGGCAGAGGGACTGTTGTGCGTTTCCACTTTCTCTACGATCAGGAATTCGTCGTCAAACACTATGGCGCCTGCATTGTCGGAGAAAACAGAGACGCATATTGGCGAGTCTATATCAGCGGTTGCGCGCTTGATGTACTGCCTGTACAATCCGTCGACATCGTCTATCCGAGCAGAGAAAATGTTGTGCTTACAGTGCTCCGACCACGTTTGTGCCAGAGTTTCCAGTTCGATATCGTTCGGGGATCGGTTCTCGTCCTGAAAGTATTTCCGAATGACATGCATCGCTTCCAGGGACAAATTTAGCGGCCCACGCTCCTTAATTCCGTTCTTGCTGATTTCCACTAGCTTATCATCGCTGACGTCTAAGTCCACCGCGTACACGCTCTCCACGTCACGAGCCGGACCTCCCACTCCTATGTCCTGCGTCTGCACGTACGGTATGGGGTACGGGGTTCTACAGGGATTGGGAATGGAATTGTTGAACGCTTCCATGCTCTTGTTGCCTAGGTACCGCACGTCGAAAATGTCGGGGGCTACCACGTGAACTAGCTTGCAGTACTCCACCAAAGGGTTGTAATCCGCTGATGCATTCTCCGATGTTTTAAAGAAGGTGGTGCGAGATGAATGAACCTGAACGTCCTCCACGTGCAGGAAGTCCCGGATGATCTGCGCAGCTGAACTTCCCACGTTGTCGGTCATTCCTGGCAGATAGCCAATCTCCACTGCGTATCTTGCTCCCAAAATGTCGAAGACGTCATACGGCTTCCCAGAGCGAACATTCCTGTACCCATGGACGTTAGGTGCGTACAAATCGTACTCATACAAGAACACCAGGCTGTCCTCTATCGCTGAGTTAGACAACAAACTTCCTGCATACAACATGTCCTGCTGGCTCACCTGGTGCAAGGTGCGCACGGTATATACCCGCCTACTTTCGGGATTCAGTACATCTGCAACTGCGACTCTGAATATCATACGCATGCACCCGAAAGATCAAATCCCCCAGGATATCACGAAACACATACCTTTGTACAGTGAGATCATTCACAGCAGGTTGTAGCCCTAATAGTCGCGGGGGTGTGGGTTTAAGAGGTCAACAGATGCGTCATTGGCTTGGCATGGAAGGGCAATGTGCGGCGCTTCGCTGAGGTTTTCTGCTGGACGTGTCAGGTGGAGATAAGCCGGATTCTGTTTATGTAGCCATTCATCTGGGACAGACATCGCCGTCTGTCTCAAGCGACTTACCCGGGTAACATGAGAGAAGACACAATACCCTTCTTAGCCTTGCTCCTGGTGGTGGTCGCCTAGCCGCTACGTGTTGCCACGAGCACGGTGCGCTCTTACCGCACCTTTTCACCCTTACCTCGCGAGAGGCGGTAGTTTTCTGTGGCCCTAACCTGGGGTCACCCCCGGCAGGAGTTACCTGCCACCATCTTCCCTTGGAGTCCGGACTTTCCTCCGCGCACAGCACGGCGGCTACTCCTCCACCTGAGGGGTTATTCTACACCATGAGCTCTGGTCATGCAAGCTTCCCGCCGAATTTCTGAGTCAGGCCTATAGCTGGAGGAAAAAATCACTTTTTCTCGCGCCCTGAGCGTTTTCCCTTGCGGTCACTATAGGCACGCTTAAGAGACTCGCTCATAGCCTCAAACTCGTCTCTGCTCACAAAACCCATGTCCCGTATGCAGGATTCCATCTTACGCATGATTATCTTTTTTGTCTCTGTCAAGGCACCCGACGTCAGACCAAGTACGGAAATCCCCAATCTGAGACAGTCACGTAACAGCGGAGAGGACATAGAACCCCCTGAACAAACTGAGAGGTCAGGATTCTACAAACATTAAAACCAGACGTCAACAAACCCGACCCCAACACCATCTGCCTCTGTAACGCGGTTAGGTTCTTATCAGTAGATTCTCTTCGGCGTGTTGACTTAGTATATCCTGCCCCCTACCACTCCTATTATATGGTCAACGGTCTCACTCTGTCCTAGGGGAAGGAGGCACTGTCTTATTTTTATATCGCTACCATCGGCAGCTGTCTTTTCTGACTCCTCCATGAGGGGTCGCTGGTTTTCGACGACGGATTCCAGATAATCGAAAAGGCCTTCTATAACCTGAGGGAAAAAGACCACCACGTTTTCTGACTCAGAGTAGTATCGCAGGTCTGATCTATAAAGCCTTACGGACTCCTCCCCCGCGTAGATGCACTCGTATTTTCTGCCATCGTCCTCGACTTTTATCTGCAACATGAAACAATACGGCCAGATTTCTACTATGTCCTCCGGGTCGATTTCTTCTTTTGCTGGGAAGTTCCTGCCATTGCGCAGCTGATCCCAATACGAGCAAAGTATGTTTATGGCTCTTCTTTCTGACACATACCCAGACATCTACCATCCGTGACCGTGCAACGACCAACCGGACTCTACATCATAGATGTTTATTTTTCCTTACCCACGCATATTACTGTGTGCGGAGAATACGGCCCCTGACACGTGACAAGTGATCGGCGCTCACAGGCCGTTTCAGATTCTATTCCGGTGTTAGCAGCCCGTGTAGCTAAGAATCGTCAGATTTTCTACACCTGTCTATGTATCGTATTGGGTCTATAGGCTTCCCATTGTGCCTTATGGAGAAACAGAAAAAGTACTCTCTGTCCCCACCAGGCCCAGCTATTGTCGCGATGATTTGGCCTTTTTCCACATTATCTCCCGCTTTCACGCGGACGTCATGCAGGTACGAGTAGAGAGAAATGGTGTACCTATTGTGTTCTAATATGACCAGGCTACCGTGCCACTTCAGCCCTTTTCCCACGTACATCACCCTTCCGCTTGCTGCCGCCATGACTTCAGCGACTCCGTCTGAAAACATTGCCACCCCGCTGCTGCAGTACGGCGTGCCATCGGTTCTGCTCTGCCTGCGCACGACCCTGCTTTTTGTGAGCGGCATATCAAACGCGCATACCTTCTTCAGGCTAGCCTCAGTTTCAATTTCTTGCGTATGCTCAGTCTCAGCGGCGGGCGTGTCTCGCTTGGGGTTTGGCGTGGTTATACTCCGCACAAGCAGCTTTCGCTTCAGACGCCTTTGAGTTTTTGCCATCATTTCGGTGGAGGTAGAATCGCGTGTGAGGCGGTATTCACCGCCCTCATCTCGCTCCCTGTCTCCGTAGAACTCCTCACCCCTGAGAGATACAGGAGCGGGCTCCTGTAGTAGGCAGCTGCACAACAAAAAAACAACCACCAATAACGCTGCTGCTACCCGCACATTTGTCAGTTGATCACTTCACCATTCGCTGTATGATAATAGCATCTTTAACGCTTGTTAACGATTTTTTAAGACGTTGAGGCGCGCGTGCTTGGTGATAATCTTTGTATGGAGTTCCTGAATGTCACAGAACTTGCGGCAGTTGAGGCTTACAAGTTTGCTGGTCAGGGAGACGAAAAAAATGCTGATAGAGCAGCTGTGGATTCGATGCGCTCCACACTCAATAAAATGCCGATAGAGGGCACCGTAGTTATTGGTGAAGGGGAAAGAGACAACGCCCCGATGCTGTACATTGGAGAAAAGGTTGGGGCAGGGGGGCCGGCGTTTGACATAGCCGTTGACCCTTTGGAAGGCACTACTACGTGCGCCCTCTACAGAGACGGGGCTATGTCTGTCATCGCGGTTGCCAAGACTGGCTGTTTACTCAAGGCTCCAGATGTGTACATGGACAAAATAGCTGTTGGTCCAGGCTTGCCTGCCGGCGTAGTATCCCTAAACAACACTTTGCAGACGAACTTGCACAACCTGTCTACTGCCAAAGGGTGTGACACCTCTGACCTGATTGTGGTGGTACTGAAGAGGGATAGGCATGCTTCCATGATAAGTAGCCTAAGAGAGCTTGGTGTGCGAGTAAAGCTAATAGACGACGGGGACATCTCAGCCATCATGTCCATTGTCGCAGGGGAATACGACGTGTACCTGGGTATAGGTGGGGCCCCGGAAGGTGTACTATCTGCGGTTTTGCTTGCATCCGTGGGAGGGCAGATTGAGGGTAGGCTAATGCTGGACACGGAACCACTGCAGGCAAGGGCCAAGAATCTCGGCATAGAAGATGTGCACAGGGTGTATTGCACTAGCGATATGGTAAAAGGGGAGGCGTTGTTAATAGCCACCGGAATCACTGGCAGCGCGCTGATGGGGGGAATTTCATACGATGAGGCACAGCGCCTGGAGACTAACTCCGTGGTTTTCTCCTCCGATGGTACGGTCACCCGCATTAACAGGACATTCTACGGAATGCACGCGTAGTTAGGACGGACTATCCGCGCGAACCTCTTTTGTTACGCGGTAACAGCATTACCGAAAGCTGTAGTCCGACCACCCCACATATACGGAGCGTAAAACTCAGGTGGGTGTGCGGCTGTATTTCTGGGGAGCCCTGCTCCTACAGCGGAGGTGGATTATGATATTTGCAATTGCAGCTGGTGTAATGCCAGGTATCCTTCTGGCAGCGCCCACGGAAAACGGTTGCGCGTTTTGCAGCTTTTCTTGCACCTCTTTAGAGAGGCCATGTACCTCGGAGTACCGTAAGTTTTCCGGGATGGATACGCTTTCTTCCTCCAGAAACGATTTTACATCCGCATCCTGCCTTTTGAGGTACGGGGAATACTTGCCTTCAATTTCCACGGCGGCTAGCGCAGTGTCGCTAAAAGAACCCAAAACAGGCCACAGTTTCATCAAGGTATCCATGTTGATTTCGGGGTAGCTTAGCAGTTCGAACGCAGTCCTTTTCTCTCCGTTTTGGGATATTGGGACGTTGTGTTTAGAGAGCGCGCTGGGGGCTATGTCAAGGCTGCTGAGTGTACTGATCAGCGTATCCATCTCCTGCTTCTTGGCGGACAACGCGTCGAAGCGATGTCCGGACACTAGGGAGATGCTGTGCCCAAGCTCCGTGAGCCGCATGTCTGCATTGTCAGAACGCAGCCTCAGCCTGTATTCCGCCCTGGAAGTGAATAGCCTGTAGGGTTCGCTGGTACCAAGCGTAACAAGGTCATCTATCATTACCCCAATGTACGCTTCATTCCGCTTAAGCACGAAAGGAACATATTCTCTCGAAAGTGACAACGCAGCGTTGGTGCCGGCCACAATTCCTTGCCCGGCTGCCTCTTCATATCCGGTGGTGCCGTTGATCTGGCCCGCGAAGTAAAGCCCACCAACTTTCTTCGTTTCCAGCGTATGGTGTAGCTCGCGCGGATCCACAAAGTTGTACTCAACGGTGTAGCCGTGACGTAGCATTTCTGCACTTTCCAAACCACGTATGCTGCGAATCATCTCCAGCTGTACGGCTACTGGGCAGGAGGTAGATACGCCGTTTGGGTATACTGAACTGGAATTCAACCCCTCGGGCTCCAGGAAAACCTGGTGGCTTCTGTGCTCTGGGAACCTTCTGACTTTTTCCTCTATGGAGGGACAATACCGCGGAGCCATAACGTCCCCGAGCAACGTACAAGAGGCTGATAGGTGCATGTTATTTCTGATAATTTCATGCGTTTTTTCGTTAGTGTGGGTGATGTGGCATGAGATTTGCGGTAGCTCTACTCCCGTTGAGAGAAAGGAGAACGGCGCCGGGACCGAGTCCCCCTTGTGTTCAGTAAGGGCTGACCAATTTACGCTGCCGCCGTCAATTCGTGGTGGCGTGCCGGTTTTCAACCTCCCCAATCGGAACCCATGCGCATCTAGGGACTTGGCCAACTTTGTCGAAGGCTGATCCCCCCATCTTCCTGCCGGAATTCCTGCCTCTCGGCCCACGTGTACCACGCCACCGAGAAAAGTACCGGTGGCTAGGATTAATTTTTTGATGTTTAAAGAAGTCCCACAGGACAGGAGTACCGACTTGATGTACGGACGACGCGGATTGCCGTTGGTAGAGAAATCCACGACCGACGCCTCCATGACTGTGAGGTTTTTGTAGTGCAGGATAAAGTCTTGCATCGTCTTCCTATATACGTCACGATCGGCCTGTGCCCTAGGGCCCCGCACAGCCGGGCCCTTGCTTCGGTTGAGTACGGCAGAATGTATACTAGACCTGTCAATCACTTGCCCCATCAGCCCGTCCAGCGCATCTACCTCACGTACAACCACTCCTTTGGCTATGCCTCCTATCGCGGGATTGCACGACATTTCTCCTATGGAACTGGTTTTGTGGGTGACGAGTAGAGTTCTAGCGCCTATACGCGCAGAAGCCGCAGCGGCCTCGCATCCGGCGTGCCCACCCCCAACAACCACCACATCGTAGTCTTGCACGACAGCTTACCCTATAGAACTAATGGGTAGATGGTAAAAAGTAATGTGAGATGTGTCAAACGGTGCTACACTTTTCCAAGTGGCGAGGGTTTTTAATGTGAATTTGGTGGTTCTGTCTGGTTATGGACTCAATTGTGAAGAAGAGACGCTTTTCGCCTTCATGGAGGCGGGTAGGTACCTGAACACCAAGGTTTCTGGTAGGGTAATGCACCTAAACGAATTGTTGCTGGACCCAAAACGGCTCAGGGAGTTCAACACCATGGTAATACCGGGTGGCTTCTCTTACGGGGACGATACAGGTGCCGGAAATGCTTTTGCGCTCCGCATGCTCCATGGGTTGGGGGACGAGATACAAGAGTTTGTCGGGGGCGATAAGCTGCTCATGGGTATATGCAACGGGTGCCAAATTTTGCTCAGGGCGTTTTTTCCCGGTGTAGCCCTTATGCGCAATGATGTGGGCAGATACCAATGCAGGTGGGTGAGGGTCAAGGCTTGTGGCGACTACTCCATATGGCTCAAGGACGTAAACACTATGTACATCCCGGTAGCGCACGGCGAAGGCAAGTTCTACGCCTGTGATGAGGTATTGCAGGAACTCATAGACCGTGGGAACGTTGCGGTGCGATACTCCAAGCCCGACGGGGAGCCAGCTAACAGCCAATTTCCGCATAACCCCAATGGGTCCGTATATGACATCGCCGCCCTGTCTGGCAATGATGGTAAGATCCTGCTGACGATGCCCCACCCAGAGAGGGCGGTGTTCTTCACGCAGAGGTATGACTGGACGGACATCAAGGGCGAAACGCTGCGTGCAGGGGAACAGCTTCCCACATACGCCGACGGCTTCAAGATTTTTTGTAACGCTGTGGAATATTTTGCGAATTAGTGTGTGTTTTTTTAACGGGTCAAGGTGTGCGCGGAGGGCAGGAAGTGGACGTGCTTCTCCAGGACAATACCTTCATTTTGATTCTGGTAGTCTTGCAAACTTTGCGCATATACTGGGGATGCTAGGGGTAAACATCACTGCGATTGACAACGGCGCGATGGTACAGGATATGCCGTGCTATGCCATAGGGACCCCCACTAACGTGTTCGAGTAAGTAGAATGCTTGGGTGCGCCCTACTCAAGCGGAAGCATCTGGCTGTCCTTGACATGAGAGAAGAACGACAGCTCTACCGCGTTGTTAGTGGACTCCACAATGCCTCCCTTGCCCTGCCTGACCTTGCCCAGGGAAATCAGCCGTATTGACTCCACGTAGCACGCATGCTCTGCGGTGAGTATTCTGTCGGAGAGGCTCTCTACAGTATCGCCGCTGACAACCGGGACTGCCGCCTGCATGATGATCGGACCAGCATCCAACTCTGGGCAGACGTAATGCACCGTGCATCCCGCTATCTTCACCCCAGCCTTCAAGGCCTGTTCCTGAGCCCTCATACCCTTAAACGATGGCAGCAGTGATGGGTGTATATTTATAATATTGCCAAGCCACTTCCTGACAAACCCATCGTCAAGGATGCTCATGAAGCCGGCCAGACACACCAGATCGACCCCATGCTCGACCAAAATCTGGTTAATTTTTTCGACATCCAGGGGTCTTCTCTCCACAACAAAAGAATCGAGACCGTGCTCACTTGCCACGGAAAGCCCAGGGGCCGCAGGGCTATTTGATATCACGCAAGCCACTGTGGCGGGGAGATCTCCGCCCGAACATGCTTGGGCTATGGCTTCCATGTTCGACCCTCTTCCCGATATTAGGACACCGAGCCTCAAGCGACTATCACAATCCCCCGCGGCCTGCACGTGCTTCTACCCGTAATTTTTGGCAACAAACCTATTGAGCAACATCACGCCGAACCCAGTCGCACCCTTGGGAGCCAGGTGAGACCCCTCGTCGTTCCAAGCAACCCCGGCTATGTCCAGGTGAGCCCAAGGCACCCCGTTGACAAAGCGCTGCAGAAACTGTGCTGCAGTAATGCTGTCAGCACCGTGCCCCTTGGTTGAAATGTTCTGCATGTCAGCGACAGGAGAGTCTATCATCTTGTCGTACGCTTCTCCCATGGGCATGCGCCACACCCTCTCATTGACTTCCTCTCCAGCCTCAGCAAGCTGCTTCGATAGCAAATCGCTGTTGGAAAAAAGCCCAGCATACTGATTCTCCCCGAGCGCTACCAGGATAGCCCCTGTCAGCGTTGCCAAATCTACCATAAACTTAGGAGAAAACCTCTTCTGCGTATACCACAGCGCGTCGGCAAGGACCAACCTGCCTTCTGCGTCGGTATTGAGGACCTCTATAGTCTGCCCCGACATGGAAGTCACGATGTCGCCAGGACGCTGAGCATTGCCATCCACCGCATTCTCTACAAGTCCTACCACCCCGACCACGTTGACCTTTGCCTTCCTAGCCGCTAGGGTTCTAATCAGCCCCGCAACGACTGCGGAACCCCCCATGTCGTACTTCATGCTCCACATGCCCTTGGCGGGCTTCAGAGACACACCCCCAGTGTCAAAGGTTACCCCCTTCCCGACGAACGCCAAGCCGACCCCCTCCTCAGCGGGAGCACCATCCCACCTCATGACCACGAGTTTGGATTCTTTGGAGCTACCTTGGCCGACTCCGAGCAGAGCAAGCATACCTTCGTCCCGCATGCGCTGCTCACCTAACACCTCAACCTTCACCCCGAAGCCGCTAAGCTCCTTCTGCAGGCGCCTTGCATATTCCTCCGGATACAAGACATTTGCAGGCTCTGCAGTAAGGGAGCGCGCGAAAAACACAGACTCCCCCTCTGTTCTCAGGAGATCAAAGGACTTCGTGGCAGCCTCCACATTTCCCGAAACCAGCACGGATACCTTTTCAACCGTGAAAGCGTGCTCCTCCTTCCTGTCGCTGAAGTATAAATCGAACTTAAAACTGCGTAAAAAGGCCCCATAGGCCACAGCAAGCTCCTGCCCCGACGGTGCAACCAGCACGGCACTTTTTGCCTTGATCTTCTCAAGGCCGGAGTAGATGGCGCCGCCAAGCTCCATAGCCTTGCTCTCAGTCATGGAGTCAGACTTCTTCCCCAGGCCAACCACCAACACTACCTTCCCATTCGAAGTCAGTGCCACAGGCATGGTGTCCGCGAACTCGCCAGAGAACGCTGCTACATTCCTGACCCCGAGAACCATATTCCTTTCCTCGGGGCTCAACACTCCGCCGTCCTCCAAGGCATTGGCGCCCTCAAAAGCCCCCACAACAAGCACGGCAGTCTTGAGTAAGGTAGAAACACCAGAAGCGAAACCCAGAAACGAAACGCTGATCACCGCAAGCCCCCATCGTACCAAATAGGCATAACCCAAATTCTAATACCATTCATCCAGCATATCAAGACGATAATTGTGCCGCAGGCGCGCATAAACCTAAAGTTGTATAAGGGCCTATCCACGGAGTACCCAAATATAAGCTGGCACCACAGGTTACGTGCTGTACCTGTAGCGGACGGAGTTGCAGGTGCCTATTATGGCGCGATGTGGAGTTAGGCTGGTAATCGATCCGTATGTAGAATGCCACAAACGATATAGCATCGCTCTTGCGGGTAGTTTTGATGCCTGGTTACAGTTTTCGTACAGATGTGGAAGGGGTACCCAGATTCTACCAGCTACCAAGCTTGCAATGATTCTAGGTGCATAATTTTGCAAAATCGTGTGTATTTAAGCTACCACAGGCGATATCATGGTGGGTGCTATAACAAAAGCCCACAGCACCCCATGCCACCCTGCGGAGAGCGCTCGAACATGCTACCACGGCCTAACACTTACAGGTTACGCAGCCTCTTCCACTATAAGTCGTGCCCTCCCCATTCTAAGGTCCACTCACAGTAATACAAAATTATTTTCTGGCACTTACAAAGTCAATCGTGTACCACGGGTGGCATGGGGTGCGTGCGAGCGTTGTAGACTGACACTCGCAACAGGTTGGCGCGTTTCATGCCCTGACCAGACTTGTGGTATGTGTTTTATGGGGGGTCTATGAAAAGGATGGGTGAGCTGTGCGAGAGGCTTCATAGGCAATTGCGTTGTATCCCATGTCTACTTGCGGTGTGTATGTTGTGTTTTTCGCACGAGGCTGCCGCGGTTGATCCGGTAATCGTAAATTGCGTTGAGACTCCAGAAATTCGCGATATTAGCGAAATGCCGATTGTTTTTAATCTCTCGAACAATTTGTCGCGTAAGCCAGGAAGCTCTGCAGTTGCTGATGGTGAGCCGATATATGTTGTAGGCAGGGTTACGGATGCTGAATGCCGCCCCCTTGGCAATGTGAATGTGTTTATATGGCAAGCGGATTCCAGAGGACTGTATAGCGGAGCCAGTGCTGTGGAGAGGGGCTCTGAAGCCAGCTCGGGCACCTATGATATCAACTTCAGCGGTTCTGGTAAGGCGACTACAGACAATCTTGGCAACTTTAGCTTCATCACTGTAATGCCTGGCAGGCACATGGGCCGATCTCCGCGTATACATTTTTTGGTAAAACGTGAAGGTTTCCCCGAGTTCCAGACAGAGATGTTCTTCGAAAGTCCTGATGACCACGAGGACTCAAACCTCAGTAGAATACCAAAGGCTATGCAGTGGCTGCTGACAGCGCGTCGTATAGACCAGAGTGTAGTGGGTCGCAACGCGAGCAAGGAGGAGAACGTGAAGAAATATGAGTTCAACATAACCTTTGCGGGGGATTTTGACGCGGAAAAAGAAAGAAAATGATCAGGAGTTGTAGGCAGCCATAGCGGCCTTGTCGCGTGGTATATACCTATG
>JBQEQW010000018.1:0-14003 GCA_052043535.1 Anaplasma sp. | reverse complement strand
TAGCGGCCTTGTCGCGTGGTATATACCTATGATTTGCCCTAGTGTGCGATTTTTGGTACAATCTACCGGTGTGTTGCTAAGGATGCATTCGTGTCGTGCCGGGTTGACAGCAAAGGTCGCCCTTCTAATCCCAAGGAAGAGCGCAAGATACCAAAAGTACCGCGTCGTATTGGTATTCGACCTAAGAGTATAATCAGTAGAGCAATAGGGGGTGGTCCGGAGAAGTTTTCCACTGCCGGATTTCGGGCTTTTTGTACCTACGTACGTGTTACCATGTTCGTGGCTGCCTTTGCTACGATACCGGTTGTCCTCCTGTATGTCCTGTCAAGGCCTGTAGGTGGTGCACAGTGCAAGTGGTCGGCCGTGAAGCAGGGTGCCAGGGTACAGCTGGGGCTGCTACACAGGTTGTTGAGCCCTGTCCTGAGGCAATTTTATAACTACCTCCACGTGCTCATGTTCAATATGCTCACGTTTACCCTGCTGACCTACGCGCTGTCTGGCCCGATAACGGGGACGTTCTTCACCTTTTCACGGTCTCTGGCTTGGGCTTTGGTGCCAACTATGATACTACTGTGTTTTGCGGTAGCGTACCACTATGCCTCGTGGATAATGCAGTTCAGTGAGCCTCTACCATGGCGGCGTGGGTTCAGTCTCCTGTGGCGTTCAGCGCCTGGTGCCCACGACAGGGTTGACGATTCTGCGTTTAACCTGATGTTTAGGGACCAAATTCGAGACTCTATGAGCATGTCGTCCCTTGCGCGGAGTGACAGGCAGCTGCTTTTTGGTGTCCCGACCGCTATAGTTGCCCTTATATGTTACGCATACGACAGATGTAGAGGCTACGAGGAGTTTGCCCTTAACGTCAGGGATAAAGCGAGCTCTAGTCTTGGTGGGTTGTCTGTCCATAAGGCCACTACACTTGGTCTCTTCAGAGACTAGCCTGCATTTACGCCTATTTTGCCGCGGTAGTCTTAGTGTTTGTCCGGCGCTGGTTTGTTTATCCTGTGCCGTGTGGTACACTGGCGCGAGGCGCACTTGCGGTATGCTTGTTTCTGGCATAGTTTGTACTTTCGTGCAGAGGGTTGCCCCTGGGGGTTACACTTCTCTTCTGCCGTGCGGGCGCCGCTGCCGTCTAGTTTTGTACAAGCAACCTATGTATGGAGATGCCTTACTTCCCAACGGAATAGAAGACGGGACCACGCGCCCTGTTGCTGACATTTTTAGAAGTCCTCCGGAAGAGAGGGTGGCGCACGATCTGCGGAGTAGGGTGTATGCCGCGTATATGCTTTGCAGCTCAATGCTGTCTATAGTGCCTTTAGTTCCCTACTGTATGTCCAAGGAGCTGTACAAGCGGAAGCACTTCCGAAGTGCGGCTGTGAGTATGGAGGTGTTCCTGTTCCTCCGCTCCATCCTGACTATGGGCCTCGTGTTTGTGAAGATTCTGCTGATTATGAACAGCAAATACCCTCACGTACTGGATGGCTTCTTTATAGCAAACACGGACATGGCAGTGCTCTTTCTAGCTGCCATGTGCACCTTGCCCCTGGTTATTTTCTCCATGGGGTGGCGCTATTACTTTGTTCATGAAATGGTGAAGAGCACCCAATGTGGGGTGGTCCATGCATTGCTAGAGCAGAGTTACCTTAGGGATGTACTGCAAGGCATGCCTTCGCTTGTCAGCTATAACGGACGCCACGGTCCTTTTTTTATAAACGAAAAAGTTACAGGGTGTCGAGGCAGGAGGGACAACTGTGGTGTCATCATGTACGAAAGCTACCTATACTGCACTTCATACCTAACGCTGCTTCCTACGTGTATTGGATTGCTGTGCACGTACTTTCACTACAAAAACAAAAAGACCGCATTGTCGGTGACCAGTACCCTCGGTGCTCTGTCCCACGTCTTGGTGATAAACGTTCTTCTTGTCTTCGTCATATGCTACTCCGTTCTCCTGAACATCCACAGCGACACGGTGTTGGGCTTGCATGGCGATCTAATAGGCATCTCCGTGCTTACTGGGGTGTTCGTATCGGTCTTCATTCTAATCGTAGCGATCATATTTTGTTATTATTCCTCTACGAAATGGGAACAGAATCCTTCCGATAGCCTTACAGTGCCGCATAACGTGGCGCGTACCGTGCTTAAATTCGGCATACTCACCGCGGCAGTGTGTAACATATGCGAATTATTCTCAATCCGGGAGAGACTAGGGCAGGAAGGAAAGTTGTACTCGCGCAGTCAACGTGCTTATGACATATTCTTCTACACAATTTCCTCGCTATTGATACTGCCCGCGTGTTTTGCTCAGCTTGCTCTCGAGTTACGTACCAGGGGTTATGAAAAAGCTGCGGCTGTTGCTGACAGGATGCATTTGTTCTCGGAAATATTCCTTACCAATGCCCTACTGATTGGTGTGCTGGTTATCGGAATGCTGAGTGCTTTTCCCGAGGTGGCTTCCGGCGGGGCGTACTCGCCAGCATGTATGGGATTTATTTGTGCCATTGTGACGTCGGTAGCAATTTTGATTGTTGCAGGAGCGTACGATGTGTCGTTCACTTTGGAGAAGGTACTGGGCGACAAGAACAAGGAAAAGAGTTGGCACAGTGTTTTACTGTCGGATTGTGACCTCAGGCGCGATGTGTCGAATTTCGGTATACTCAACTCCCTCGCTCGGGGCGCAATGCTCTTCTGTAGACGGGCTTCAGAAGTTACTCGCGGGAGGGGTGCTGCAACGGCGCGTGCGCGTACGAGCGCAGAACCTAGTGCAGCAGGGCCAGGCGCTTTGTCGTGTGTATGTGGTGTACATGCAGGCAACGACGTGTGCAGAAAGTAATGGGGCTGGTGCAGCATCTGGCTTACGGGCGTTTTGGCCCTGCACGTTCCTAACTGTACTGCACAAAGAGTAGAGGTTTGTGCGCCTCCTCCGTGTTTAGCCTGCAGTGCGCTTCTCTATGCGTCGCAGGGTCAGCGTATCGTTTTGCACGTACCCCTCAAGGCGATCACCGGCATTCACCTGTCCTGAAAGCAGCAATTCTGCCAGTTGGTCCTGTATATGATGCTGGATGAGCCGCTTTAATGGCCTTGCCCCATAATTTACATCATAGCCACGTTCCGCGATCCACGCCTTTGCTTCGGGCAGCAACATAATGGTAAGTCCCTTGTCGCTTATTATGTTCTGTAGATACGACATCTGTACATCGATAATATTGCCGATGAGCTCTCTAGACAGCTTGTTGAATATTATGATGTCGTCCAGTCTGTTCAAAAATTCGGGGCGGAAGCACGGACTCAGCACCGCCAATACCTGCTGGCGAACACTTTCCACACTCTCGCCGGGGTGGCTATTTAGAATGACCTCCTGACCTATGTTTGATGTTAAAACCAAGATAGTATTCCTGAAGTTTACCAGCTTTCCCTTGTTGTCCGTGAGCCTTCCTTCGTCCAACACCTGTAAGAGTACGTTGAAAACGTCCGGGTGCGCCTTTTCTATCTCATCGAACAGCACCACCTGATAGGGGCGGCGCCTTATCGATTCCGTAAGTGTTCCTCCTCCCTGGTCATATCCTACGTATCCTGGAGGAGCGCCTATGAGCTTGGAGACCGAGTGCTTCTCCATGAACTCTGACATATCAAACCTGAGCAATGCTGAGCGGGAGTCGAATAAGAACTCGCTCAAGGCTTTTGCGAGCTCTGTCTTACCGACCCCGGTGGGTCCCAGGAACAAAAATGAGCCCATAGGCTTCTGAGTGTCTTGAACTCCCGCTCTTGACCTCCTAACAGCGTTGCTCACCGCCTTCACCGCGCCCATTTGCCCTATTACACTTTTTACTATCTCCTGCTCCATGTTGAGTAGCTTTTCCTTCTCGCTGCTCATTACGTTCTCCACTGGGATACCAGTCCATCGTGCGACTATAGCCGCTATGTCGTTTGCTCCTATCTCCTTTCTCAGCATGGTGCCGGCCACCTCCTCGTGCCTTTTCAACTCATCCTCCAGCGAGGGTATGACCCCATACATGAGTTCCCCAGCCCTGGAAAGGTTACCCGACCTCTGAGCCTGCTCCAGCTCGATACGGGCCGCATCGAGCTTTTCCGTTAGCTCCTGCATTGCTGCAATTTTTACTTTTTCGGCCTGCCACTTACTGTTCAGATCCGCGGCCTCGGCGCTGAGTTCGTCCAGCTCCTTAGTGACAACCGCAAGACGCTGCTGAGAGGCTTCGTTGTTTTCGTTTTTCAGGACCTCAGATTCTATTTTGAGTTGCATGATCCTTCTTTCAATGCCGTCTATCACTTCAGGCTTGCTGTCTATCTCTATCCTCGCTCTGCTTGCTGCTTCATCTACCAGGTCTATGGCCTTGTCCGGCAGGAATCTGTCGGTGATGTAACGGTTCGATAGGGTTGCAGCAGCAACTATCGCACTGTCCGTGATTCTAATTCCATGGTGCAGTTCATATTTTTCCTTGAGTCCGCGCAATATGGAAATCGTGTCACTGGTGGTGGATTCTGCTACGAAAACGGGCTGAAATCTTCTGGCGAGTGCCGGATCCTTTTCTACATGCTCCCGATATTCATCAAGCGTTGTTGCGCCGATACAGCGTATTTCCCCTCTGGCGAGAACTGGCTTTAATATGTTGGAAGCGTCCATCGATCCGCCCGTAGACCCCGCTCCAACCAACATATGCAATTCGTCTACGAATAGTATCATCTTCCCGTTAGAAGATACTATTTTTGTTGTTACGGCTTTCAGCCTCTCTTCAAACTCCCCCCTGTATTTTGTCCCCGCTATGAGGGAAGCTAGGTCAAGGGCCAGTACTTTTGCGTCCCGCAGCCACATGGGGACATTGCCAGAGATCATAGCCTGCACCAGTCCCTCCACGATCGCGCTTTTCCCAACGCCAGGTTCTCCGATCAACGCCGGATTGTTCTTGGTTCTGCGCGATAGCACCTGTATAAGACGTCTCGTTTCGTCGCTTCTTCCAATAACTGGGTCCATCTTGCCTTGTGCAGCGAGCTCGGTGAGGTCTTGAGTGTACTTCCTCAACGCGTCAAACCTCTGTTCCGCATTTTCACTGTCCGCTTTTACGCCATCGCGCATCTTTTCTATTATCACATTCAACTTTTGAGGTGTGACCCCCTCATTCAACATCATTCTCGATACGTTACTCTCCACAATCAAAATGGCCTGCAGTAGCCTTTCTGCGGTGACATAGGTATCCTGACTTCGCTTAGCCAGGCTTACTGCCTCCTCCAGAATTTGGGCCATTTCTCTCGAGAGGCTGAGATGCCCGCTACCCGATCCGCTGACCACTGGTAGCTTGTCTAACAATGCGGATAGGTTACTTGTGATCTTGTTGATATCTGCCCCACATGCGGATATTAAGTTCGCTATCATATCGTCATGCTCTTCGAGCATTACCCTAAGTAGGTGTTCGGGTAGCAGGGACTGGTGCCCTGAAGACACTGCGGACATCTGCGCCTGCATGACAAAGCCCTTTGCCTTCTCGGTAAACTTGTTCAAATCCATAACGACGAGTCCTTCACGTTCCACATATACTATACAGATATATGTTGCGTTTGCTAAATTTGTATGGGGTGCGGCAGAGAAAAACACAAAAAGGGAAACAAGGAATCTACGCTACAAACTTGTGTCCTTGTGACTTGGCGCTGCACTATATTCTTGTCAAGCATTAGAATAGGGCTTACCATGCCTGTTCGTACTTGGAAGGGGGACGTGGTTTGACTAGTCGCTTGCAAGGCAAGGTGGCGCTGGTTACAGGGGCTTCTAGCGGAATGGGGGCGGCTGTAGCAAAGAGGCTCGCCAGGGAAGGGGCGAATGTGATCCTGGTTGCCAGAGATATGAGCAGGCTCAAGGCGCTGTGTGATGAGATACAGGGATCTGGTGGGGAGGCCATAATTGCTCCCATAGATATTCAGAGTTGTGATGGCATTTCCGATCTTGCCCTTTCGGTCAAGACCAGATTTGGTTGTTTGGACATCTTGGTGTCCGCTGCAGCGGCGCTAGGGGGTTTGGGTCCTATTCAGGAATATGATCCTGCGGTTTGGAAGGAGGTTATGCAGGTGAATCTCTTTGCAAACTGGTACCTGATCCGAAGTTTTGATGCCATGCTGAAAGGTGCGCAGGCCGGTAGGGCGGTGTTTGTAACGTCTGAGGCCGCGAGGTCGCTATTGAATTACTCGTATTTTGCCCCGTATGCTGCAAGTAAGGTTGCCTTAGAGGCTCTTGTGCAGGTGTATGCGGCAGAGGCCAAGCACAGCAAGCTATGTGTCAACGTTGTATATCCTTGCAATGTTGACAGCAACATCTACTCGCAGATTTTTTCCACACGGGAGCGCTCCAAACTACCAGTGCCAGACAGTCTGACTGACAGGTTTGTGGAGCTGTCTTCGGAGGAGTGCAGCGTAACTGGCCAGGTGTACGAGCTCACTGTGGGTGATCTTGAGGGAGGGGAAAACTAACACTCCGGTACCCGCCAGGACACGCTTGATGGCCTGACTGTAAGGCCATCCGATTGCTGTTACGTGGCCACTGAACGCGCGTGTTGTTGGTGCCATGTCCCAGTGCTGGTGCTATTTAGCTCGGATGTAGGCTCCGCCTTCGTTGCAAATTCCTGATCTGGCCTCTAAGGCTTCTTCCCCGTGGCTAGGAGGCCTCTCCAGCTTTCTGTGGTTACTATTATGGCTATGAATTGAGACTACCTCTAGTACGCTTTTCATGCCCAGTTGCCTTATTGTTGTGCCTACCCCTTATGCGGTCGGGCAACCCCATGACACACCAGATGGGGAATAGCGTCACAGTAGCGAGAACAGCAAAACACTGCTTCAGAGAAAATTGAGAAACTTCTGCCATACGCTTTTGACAGCGAGAGTTTCTTGCGACATAATCTGTGTACACGTTTCCTTTGCATCAATCAACGCGGTACCACGTGGCCGATGCCACTTGTCTTCGGTGCTGAACTCAGCGAACTGCCTTTGGAAAGTATTACTTATGGCTATCACTACCTCGTCAACGACCAACCACTCTTCAAGGGACTGGCCTGCTTGACCCGATAGCGGACTTCTATATCAATCCAGGCATCGTCTTGAAAAATTTCAGGGCCGCTCCTTGTGACGTAGTACGCATTGTCGAGATAATAGTATGTGACCCGACAGATTACATAAGGAACGCCGCCTATATCCTCCTCACTGAGAGTTGCCTTCTCCGCGATGATCTTGGCCACAGTCATTATTTGACGTTCGTGATTGAGACACTGCAGTATCTGTTCTTCTTTTTAGAACAATTCCTTCCACAGTCCATCACTATCGATAAACTTAGCGATTTCTCGCTCAGCTTTCACCTCCCATCCTCGGATCAGACGCCATCGTCTTATGTTGGCGCCAAAGCGGCACTATGAAAGGGGAGATGCCGGACGGTTTTTTATTATCAAGCCCCAGGGTCCATTAACCAACTTACCCTTGGCTCATGCCGGTCCAAGTTCCCCCCCCCCCTTCTGGGGGAGGGGGAGACCTTTTTGGTCTTTTGTAGCACTTTCTGCCTGCAGTTTGGCTGCTTCTTCTGACGATATTTGCTCCGGTTGATCAGCCTTCCCCCCAGAACCGGATGTCCCTTCCGCGGCATCCCGCCCCCACCTACAGTGTCCCGTCGCGCACGTGCTGCGGTACAGACTTTGGACCAGATGCCCGACGGTTACTTCCCCTCAGTATCCGCATATAATCTCGCCTGTGGTTGCATTTTAAAGGCAAATCCGGGATGCTTTTTCATGAACATTCCTATATCCCTATAACGCCGGATCAACTTCATGATTTGTGTGTAGGCAGGCCTGTCCTGGCCTGCCGATAATGCTATAGCACGCACGTTTTTGGTTCAAATTTTGGTGGCCACTTGACCAGTGGCCAACTTTTTCTGCCGATTTGCCAACGGGCATGTCCTTGGCTTTCCGCGTCAAGAGGAATGTGACTGGGTGCCACTGCTCATAAACGCCTTTTGGGTGTTGAATAAATCATGTTTCTCTGATTTGCACGTATTCGGAATACTTCCAGACTGTCCTTCCTTCAACATCCTATCTCGTGTGCTGATCATCTTAAGTCTGGACTACAGCTGATTGTCGGTAAACTGAGCGCCGAGTTCGGCAAATGAGCTTCTTCATATCCGCGTCATCAAGGAGGAACGCGTAGGGGTATTGTTTTTAGAGGTTGCTCTTAATAACGCTGAATTTATGCTTCTGATTTTCTTTTCGCGACACTCCCCTGCAGACAATATCCCGTCGAGCACATTTTGCTATATGAAATCCTGGGCTCTTTGGCCGATTGGTAACTGCCTGCTGAATTTAGCAACGAGTGTTCTTCTGAACTTCATCGTTGAGGTGCAGCACTCCAGGGTCCTGTGAGTTATAAATACTCTTGCAGCGTTTTGACCATCTGCATGATCTCCGCATAAATAGGGAGTTTGTATTACCCCTTAAGTAACACCTGCGACGGAAACTTCAGCAGGGCGGTCTTCGGATTATTTCCCTGATCATCAACGGCCACAGCTTCCCCCGTACCAAACAGCGAGCTCATCCACGGCCGCGTAATTGAAGCTAAAAGTGCCCTTCGTATCTCTTTTCGAAAAACATTACGAAAGTGGCAAATCAGCCCCCTGACCAGTTCATCAGTGACAAAGGCCTGCCTACTTGTTTGATCTATAATCTATTTGCCTTGGTCACATCTACCAGAATCCGAATGCTCGTGCCTGAATCCGCGTATTTTGGGAAATTTGGGTGAGGTAGGTCTACACTGCAGCTGTTCTATGCTGACAGCAACACCGGAGGAAGTTGTACTAAGCCCGCACTTTCTCGGACAGGTCATACTGCACCATGGGAGGCACAGTTTCCCTTAAGATAGACAGATCACATATCAGGAACTGGCGCCACAGCTGAGACTTATAGCGTTGAGGTTGTAGAATCAAACGGTAGCACTCTCCAGCTTTTAACCACATCACTCCACGCCTGCCGCTCAATGATCCCCCTCCACCTTAAACCCCCTCCGTTTCCTTATTATGTGAAAACGCTTGATCCTTGGGACCTCGGCCACTGGTTCCATCGTTATCTAGATCAGTAAGCGACTTACTTTTTGTTGTCGGCAACTCAGTTGCCGACAACACTAACTTCCACTCTATTCCGGTTGATTTTTTATTGGGGTTGGCAGTTCCTCCTGGCCCACATGAGAAATGGACCAGGAGGGGGGGAGTAACAAGCGCTTTACCTATAGATTTCTTAGAGTTTGACCGTTGCTCCCTTGATTTAGGGAGCGGAGACCACGGCACTCCCCAAAAAAGGGACGTGTAAGTCCGACCACCAAGCCTGGGTATCACGCTCTCAACCCTGCCATATACAACACCCCTGATTTTCCTCTCCCCCTACTCAGAACCTCGGAGGTCTATGCGGCGGCCACGCGGCGCCACGGTGGGGGCCTGCCCCCACCGTTTCCCAGTTCTCCACACAAGGCAGGCCCCCACGCTTTTCAAAGCGCGCCCCTCTCAGTTGTTAGTCGAGTGGTCTGCTAGTTAAAATCCGCCCATGCCGCCCATGCCGCCAGCCGCCCCACCGGAAGCTGAATCTTCCTTGCTCGGAACATCCACAACTACAGCGTTTAGGGTCATAAACACAGCGGCCAACGAAACCGCCAAATCAAACGCGATACGCACAACCTTCAGAGGATCTATGACACCAGAAGTGAACGCGTTGGCGTAGTTCATTGTGTCAACATTGAAGATCAACTCCTTGTTGTTCTGCTTCAGCAGGTGTTGGATAACGCAAGGTGCCTCCTCTGATCCAGAGTTCTTTATGATTCTCTTGATTGGAGAACAAACTGCACGCTTCACTATGTTAATCCCAACTTGCTCGTCGTCATTTTTACCCTTTATGCCATCAAGAGACGCAAGAGTGTACAACAGCGCAGCCCCACCTCCAGGTACAACCCCTTCCTCAACCGCAGCTCTGGTCGCGTGTAGAGCATCTTCGACCCTGTCCTTGCGTTCCTTCACCTCAACCTCGCTGGAGCCACCAACCTTCAGTACGGCAACCCCGCCTGAGAGCTTAGCCAAACGCTCCTTGAGCTTTTCCCTATCGTAGTCAGAGGAAGAAGCCTCTATCTGAGACTTGATTTGGCCGATTCTGCTGGTGATACTGGCAGCACTACTGTCCACGCTACCTATGATTGTAGTAGTGTCCTTGGTGATGCGAACATTTTTAGCTGTACCTAGGTCTTCGAGGGTGATGTCTTCCATCTTGACCGCCAGCTCGTCATTGACTACATATTTCGCACCCGCTACCACGGCGATGTCGCCCAGCATATCTTTTCTTCTGTCACCGAAGCCAGGTGCCTTAACAGCGGCTACCTGCAACCCACCACGAAGCTTGTTGAGAACCAGAGTGCTCAGCGCCTCGCCTTCCACATCTTCCGCGATGATCAACAACGGCCTACCAGACCGCGCAACATTCTCCAGAACTGGCAGTATGTTCTGTACGAGGTTGATCTTCTTTTCCGTGAGGAATATGTAAGGATTTTCAAACTCCACCAACATCTTTTCCGCGTTGGTTACGAAGTACGGAGAAAGGTAACCGCGGTCAAACTGCATACCGTCCGTTCTCTCAACTTCCAGGTCCTTGAACCCCTTACTTTCCTCAACCGTAATTACCCCGTCCTTGCCGACTTCCCTAACACACTGAGCGATCTTGCCGCCTATGTTCTTGTCCCCATTTGCAGATATGGTAGCTACTTGCGCTATCTCTTCTTCCGACGCCACCTCGCGCTTCATTGACATCAGAGCCGTCAATACAGCCTCCTTAGCCTTCAATATCCCATTCTTTATACTTATAGTATCAGCTCCGGCAGCCCTTGCTCTGGACACCTCTTCAATGACCTTCGCGGTCAATATAGAACATGTAGTCGTTCCGTCTCCAACCTTGTCATTGCACTGGGACGCACTTTGGGTAATTATACCAGCTATAGCAAGTGCCAAGGGTTCCTCGGGCTTTACGCTCTTCATTACCTTATAACCGTCCTTTGTGATCTCTGGAGATCCGTAAGGCTTGCTAATAGCTACGGTCAACCCCTTTGGGCCGGCAGTGCAACCAACTGCGTCCTCCAAAATACGCACTACCTCCCTAATAGACTTATCTAACGCCTCACCTGTCACAACAATATTCGCCATCATAACCTCCTCAACTCAAACCCAATGTAAAACCAACGTGTCCGACTACGCACCTTTCTCCATAGCAATGATATCAGCCTCCCTCATGACTATGAATTTCTTTCCTTCGAGCTCCATCTCGTTTCCAGCCCATTGGCGATAATAGACCACATCACCTTCCTTCACGGACGTAGGTGTAACCTTACCGTCACTGTTTGTGGCGCCGGGCCCCACTGACACAACCTTGCCTCTGGTGGGCTTCTTCTTAGCGGAATCAGGAAGCTGTATCGGAGAACTCTCCCCACCATCCTCCAAGGCTTCAACCAATACATTGTCATGCAACATAGCTAGATTCATAACTCCCTCCGAAACACCTTGTGACTGACTGCGTCACGATAAACTTTAGCGGTATATAGGTGCCGAAAAATCGAATTTCAAGGGCTTCTGACTCCTTGTGGTAACTTTTTTTTAGTTTTTAATAAGTAGGAGTGCCGTCCAGCTTGCATGCAGCATAATTGATAGGATATTCTCCAAAAAGGTTTTGGATATTTCAAATTATTATGAATAGTTATTTGAGATAGTGGAAAAATGAACAATGACTCTGAGTGCACAAAACACCAGTTGGGACACAGAGCCAGGCTCAGAGAAAGACTCATCTGCGGGAAGGGCAGTGGCCTACTGGACTACGAGGTCCTAGAGTTGATTCTATGCTCCGCGCGCAGCAGGGTGGACCTGAAACCCGTTGCCAAAAGACTGCTTGAGGAATTTGGCACTCTCGCAAGAGTATTGTATGCGGACATCAGTGAGTTGAAGAAAGTCAAAGGTGTGGGAGAGTCCTCGGCTGCCACGATATTATGTGTCCGTGAAGCGCTCATACGTACGCTTAAGGGCGAGATCGAGGAAGGGGTGGTGGTAGATGAATGGCAAAAGTTATTAGATTACCTCAAGCTCAAGATTGGGAACTCCAACTTAGAAAACTTTTATGTTCTCTTTTTGAACAAAAAATACCGCGTGATTGCCGACGAAATACAAAACACTGGCACTGTCGATGAGACCCCATTGTATATACGAGAGGTGATCAAAAAATCTCTGCTGTACGGTGCAACCTCGATAGTGGTGTCCCACAACCACCCCAGTGGCGATCCAAAGCCATCCAAGGCGGATATGCACATCACAAAAAGATTGCAAGAGGCTTGCTGCAGCGTGAACATTGTGTTGGTGGATCACGTGATCATCACGCCGAAGCGGCACTATAGTTTCAGGACCAACGGACTCCTGTAACATGCCGCAGTATCAGCATGCGGTGGGGCGAGGGAGATCCCCGGTAAGGGATTGACGCGCACTGTTTCTTGTCTAAAACTGTGTCCAGAGTTGAAGGTCTCTAGCTTTTCGATCGTGTGTTGCGGAGTAGCATATTTCCATGGAGTGGCGCGTTTCTAGAGGATTAACGGACTACAGAGAAGCTCTGAGCTTTATGACGTATAGAATTGCCGGCATTGCTCAAGGCCACGAAGATGAAGTTATATGGCTTCTGGAGCACTCCCCGGTTTATACGCGCGGCGTAAGTGCAAAGGATGGCGATCTACTCTCAGAAAACATGTTTCCAGTTGTTTCCGCCTCTCGAGGAGGGGGGTACTCATATCATGGCCCCGGACAAAGGGTGATTTATGTGATGATGGACCTCAAACGCCGAAAGCTGGATATCCGTTCATACGTCCGGTGTCTTGGGCTATGGGCTCAGGAAGCCCTGTCGGAGTTTGTTTCAGGCTGCTATTTCGACGGCAATACAATAGGCGTCTGGGTATCCCGTGGTGGGGTTGAGAAAAAAATAGCTGCTTTTGGAGTGGCTATCCGAAAGTGGGTATCCTACCACGGTTTTGCGGTCAACGTTTGTACCAACCTTAGAGATTACAACGGTATTGTCCCTTGCGGTATGCCAAGTTCCGCAGTTACTTCCCTAGAAGAGCTTGGGGTACGAATCCCCCTCGAAGATTTTGACGCTGCCTTGAGAAGGAAATTTGCTGCAATTTTCCTCCACGAGGATGCTTGATGTGTGTTACACTTCGCTGGCATGCGCGCTTAGGTAGAGATGTAGGTGCAGATGTGAGCATTTTCGGTACGGATGGGGTTAGAGGTAGGGCCAACGTTTACCCAATCGATCCAGCCACCGTGCTCAAGTTGGGCATGGCCATAGGGCTAGAGGCCAGAAAGACCGGTACGCGGGTTGTTGTGGGTAAGGACACGCGGGTTTCTGGGTATATGGTGGAATCGGCTTTAGTTTCCGGGCTGGTTGCCATGGGAATCAATGTTGGTCTGGTGGGGCCTATGCCCACGGCTGCGATAGCCATGCTCACGAGGAGTCTGCGTGCGTCTATGGGTGTGGTCATATCCGCGTCGCACAATCCGTACCCAGATAATGGGATCAAGCTATTTGATAACGAGGGCATAAAACTCTCCGTAGCCTCAGAAAGGGTTATAGAGTCCAATTTGCATTCTGAACTTAGTGGCAAGCTCAAATCCGTACACGATATGGGCAAGGTCCATAGGGTCTCTGATGCTGTGGGCAAATATATGGAGTTCGTGAAGAGCACGTTTCCCAAGAGCCTTAAGCTTTTTGGCATGAAGGTGGTTATCGACTGTGCTAACGGCGCGGCGTACCGCCTCGGAGGGGAGGTCTTTTGGGAACTAGGGGCCGACGTGGTGGTCATAGGCAATCGTCCCAACGGATTCAATATTAATGACAACTGCGGGTCCCTGTGCCCTGAAAACATGATGCGCAAAGTACGGGAAGAGGGTGCGGACATAGGCATTGCCC
>JBQEQW010000017.1:0-21580 GCA_052043535.1 Anaplasma sp. | reverse complement strand
ACGGGGCGTGTGGCAGCAGTGTCAAAGCAGGCAACGCGTTCGACGCGAGTAGCAGCAAGATTAAGACCGATGTGGCGAGGGATGTGCCAGCAAAGTCGAATCTGATCCCATGGAGGAAGTTAGACGGGAACTCCTGCTAATGCCCGTACAGAACCACAAATGACCACACCTCTAACCGTCGTTGAGCAGCTTATCACGCGCCTGATTTAGCTTGCGCGCAAAATACTCCGACCCCCCTTTGTCTGGGTGAACAAACTTCATTAGCCTATGATAGTTGGAGATAATCTGCACGCGCGTAGCCCCATCTGCAAGCCCTAAAATCTCTAGGGCCTCACTTCTGGATAGATTGTCCGTTCTATTACGACCAGCTGTCCCACCAGCAGAAGCTCTACTCTGCATTTCGTGGAGCATTCTGTTCAGGATCGCACTGAGGTCCTCACTTCTGAAGCCCCGATGTGTCACCTTGCCTCCCCTCACAAGTAAAAATGCCGCCATCAGGACAATGGGCAACACGAATAACAAGCTGAGTCCGCACAGGACGGCAAAAAGCACCATAAGCATGTGACTAAAACTTGATTTGTTCTACGTACTACAATACACTGCTAACTCTCGCAGCGAGGATGATTATATCCCCGAAAGTTGCTGTGTTGCAAGGTTTGTTTATGTTTATTCAGATTGAAAGCACTCCCAATCCAGAGACTTTAAAGTTTCTCATTAGTTCCGACGTTGGTGGCGTAGAGGGAGGTGTGGAGTTCTCCGGTGCCAGCGAGGCACAAGGCTTCCCCCTGGCTGGGTTATTGTTCGGGGTTTCTGGGATAGTTCGGGTGTTCTTCGGTGGTGATTTTGTGTCGATCACTAAGTCTCCCGACGTCAGTTGGGACGTAGTGAGACCAGAAGTGCTGGTTGTGATGACTGACTATTTTTCGTCGCTCGGGTCGCATGACAACCCTGCAGGTTATATGCAAAATGCGGGTGGTGAAGAAGAGGAGGAGTTCTTTGACGAAGCGGATTCCGGCGTGGTGACCAAGGTCAAGGAGCTTATAGAAAATTTCGTAAAACCCGCGGTAGCCCAGGATGGAGGAGATATTCGCTTCAGGGGGTACAAGGAGGGAGTGGTGTTCGTACACTTACGAGGAGCCTGTTCTGGGTGCCCTAGTGCAGCGATAACCCTGAAGGATGGGGTATATAGCATGCTGAGCTACTACGTACCTGAGGTCAGGGCGGTAGAGAGCGTTTAGTTAATAACTCACTCCCACGGTGGTCCGCTTCTGGTCCATGGCGGCCCTTTAGCGGTAGGAGTCCTAGGTTCTGTAACTGTCTCAAGGGGGGGGGGTGCTGCCATCTGACAAAGCCGCTTGTGCGCGTTGTGATCCGTAGTTTGCCTCCTCAAACTGAGGATAGCACATTTCACCAGACACAACGGTGCATCTGCGATGTATCTCACGCGCTGCAGCTCTGCTACCATCCGGCCTCTCACGTCGATGCAATACGGGCGTCTGTTGGGGGGATGCAGGTAATTTTCTCTTTACAGAACAACAACCATTATCATTATCTGGGGATTTGTATACCGTTTTGGTTTTTGTCGATAGGACATTAAACAGGTGTTTCCCAAGCACGTGCCTGACGCTGAGTTTCTTTCCGCACTGCCGCGAAGCAAGCGACTGTGAAAATGCGGGCAATTCTTCCTTCGAGGCATCACAGCCGTTATCATTGTCTGGAGACAACGTGCCCTTAGATCCTGTATGTAGAACTTCGCGTAGTCGCTTTTTTAACGCGTGCCTAACTCCACGCTTCTTTTTCTCATGCTTCCGGGGCGCAAGTAATTTTGGAGATGTCCAAAGTGTGCCCTGCTCCTCTTTTGATGCAAGATGGTCATCACTGGCGCGCAAAGACAACATTCGTTCGCGTATGTGGCCATCACGGGCCACGCGTGCCCTATATGATGACTTTTCATACGGCAGATAAGACGCCGTAGAATTGCCTAGTATAAACCTCGACGCCCGTGCTTTCGGCGGATATTGAACTTTCATACCAATACAGGACGGGCACTTCTTTGCTGACGCAAGGTTCTCTACGCTTGGGATATAATGCGCATTGTGCATTGCGCCACTAACCACACGTTTGCACAGGTTTGTCCCCCACGACTTCGGCTGGTTGCTGCTATCGTGTTTGGAATGTGCAACTGCAACTCGTCGGTTCAATTGTGGCGGTTCACCGCGTTGCAGCGCTGGACCAACATCTTCACGCGTTGGCGGCGTGGCGTTGTCGCCGGTGTCCAACAACGCATCCGGCCCCTCCTCATGGGCATGTTGTACTGGCATCTGGGGCAGGTAAGATTCTAGCGGAGCAGCTTGGTCTGAGGTTCTAGAGGACATATGGCACGTGCGTTTTATCCATTTTGACAACTTGCCAATGCGCTTACACACTTTCCAGTTGACACGCCTTAGGGCCATATCTTGGGCAGAATCGGAGAGCGTAAGCGCTGCTAGAGGCACAGGGGTCGGCCGGGATGTGCAATTCCGCACCTCAGCCACATACTCAGCGTGTGTGGCAACCTGGTACCAATCTTGCACCGCGTGTAAGGTGGAGAATAGTCCAGAGTGCTTAGTGTGGCGATTCTTATCAGATTTTTCTATGTCACGCAGCTCGGAGAAAAATTTCGTGCAATCTCCGTACGTCACGCTATCCCTGTACACAACATCAAGTCGTCTAAGCGTCTCGTAGGCCTCTTGGAGTTTAGGAACAGCAAGCACAGAACACAAAAGCTGCACTAACCGCCGATAAAATGCGTACCATGGGTATTGGCTGCGTATAATGGTCTCTGCACATTCTAAATCTCTCTGTTCCTGTTCTAGATGCGTTGCTATAACCTCAGAGATTTGCCGTCTAGCGTCGCGTTCCCGCGTTGGAAGACCCCGGGCTGGAGTGTAAGGTATCCTGCCCTTAGGAGATAGTACGTTCCTAATCAGGTCTGACGAGCGTGTCGCGGGCACATGTGTGCGCTCCGCCCCATAAAAAGTGAGCAGCAGGCAGAATTCCTCACGCCCAGCCAACGCGAAGTACTGCGCCATGTCGTCCAATACCGACAGGCTGCTGTCCGAGATCATCCGCGTATTGAGAGACTGTTGAATGCCAACGCGCCGCAGGTATGCAGAGAGCTCATCAATGCAGAGGACAGACTGTGGGCTGTATAGCCCATAGGAGGGCATCTTGCTGTGCATCTCACATATCTTAGCAGCGCAACCGCGGGCCAAATTTTCCAGTTGGATGTCTTCAATACGTCGTCCCGCAACATGAAATAATACCCTGCATAGCACTTCAGTGGTCCATATTTTGCTGTAATGCCCACACGGAGAGTGGGTAAGTGCTCGTGCCTCACTCGCAGTAAGTTTGAGGTTGTTTAGCAGTATACCCATGTACGGGTAACTCTCCATTTTTGTGTTTACCCCTAAAACACCCGCCAAGAAGCCGGACAACATGGCAAGAGAACGGTTACAAGCTATAAGCTCCGTCAGGCCCTGCAACTCCACGGTGAGAAACGGAGGAGAATTGTCATTTGTGACACTGAGTACGTCATGCCTGCTGGTTGTGCGCTGCGTTGGAAGCATATATCACTGCCTGAGTTAGAGATTATGCTTATACTAACATGGTCTCATCGAATGCTCAAAGTTCTTCCGGAAGAGACGCGCAGCTCCAACGTGGAACTTTTTGGGATATGTGTGGTGCTAGATGCAGATTATGGGTATACATGGCTACATTGTATAACGATGGGGAGATTGCCATGGCGGGTACCATCTGCGTGCAGATCAACGGTGCGAGGAGGCACATGCCCGAAGGAAGCGTATTGCAGAACGCAATCGAGGGGCACGCGGCTGATTCCTCCTTTGCTGTAGCCGTCAACAAGGTGCTGATTACCAGAGTCAAATACAATGAGTGTGAACTCAAGGATGGGGACATTATTGACATAGTGTATCCCATCCAAGGCGGGTAGCGAACGGATGATATATGGTCGGTGTGAAACAACCTGAGGGGGCTATTCCGGGTATCCTCAGGTCTCCAACAGTGAGGGTAGCATGTGGAACGCGTACGGTGTAGAGTTAAACAGCAGGCTATTGATGGGATCTGCTGCATATCCATCACCTGAGGTTCTTCAGCGATCCATACTGAATTCTGGCACCGAGGTGGTGACGGCGTCTCTGTCCAGACAAATGCCTACAGCCGGGGGTGGGGAAGATTTTTGGGGGATAGTAAAGGACAGTGGCTGTCGTATTCTGCCAAATACAGCAGGTTGCGGCACAGTTGGGGATGCTGTGCTCATGGCCCAAATGGCTCGGGAGATTTTCTCCACCTCTTGGATCAAGCTGGAAATAATAGGCGATGATTACACCCTGCATCCGGACCTGGTATTGCTATGTGAGGCAACCAAAGAACTTATTAGTCAAGGTTTCGACATTTTCCCCTATTGTACCGATGATTTGGTTGTGTGCCAGAGGCTGATAGAGTACGGGTGCAAGGTGCTAATGCCTGGGGCGTCACCCATAGGCTCGGGCATGGGGATATTAAATGTGAACAACCTAAAGCTTTTGCGCAATAGATACAAAGATATTGTCATAATTGTGGATGCCGGGATAGGTAGGCCTTCTGATGCATCTATTGCTATGGAAGTGGGCGCCGATGCGGTATTAGTCAACAGTGCCGTAGCAAGGTCCCTGGACCCCCCACAAATGGCAAGTGCGTTCAAATATGCAGTGGAATCAGGCCGCTTGGGATACGAGGCAGGCATCATGGGAAAAAGGGAGTGCGCAGTCACAAGCACCCCCCTAATTGACACGCCCTTCTGGCACAGGGACTAGCGTGTCGGCTGAGTCACCGGTTCTGATCGCCCTGCATCCGGCTTGCAGCATCGTTTTTGGACTCCTGATCTATGTATCCCATGAATCGCAGCTTGGCATGCAAAGTGTCGTGGGCCAACACTGTTGCAGCCATCGAATATTTCTTCTTCTTGAGCTTTCTACATAGCCAGTCCGAGTACGAAAACCCCACATACAGCTTTATGGTAAGCTCCAGGAGCAAATAGCACGGCAGGTTAACGAAGTGGGTGTCAAACGCGGTGTAGGAGACACACGACGCCGCAAATACGATGAAGGATAGCAGCCACAGCCTCTTATACACTGTGAGGAAAAACGTAAAAACAAAAGCCCACAAAAAGAACCCGTCCCGCGCAAACTCAACGCGCCCGGACTCGTGTGTATAAACGCAGAAGAAATGCACGCCCAACCATAAGAGTAACCAGGCCCATATTCTAAAGAGAAAACATACTCCGGTAAACCAAAAGATTCGGGTTGCCTATACGGCGTTCCCTTGGTAAAGGAATGGGCATCACCGGCAGGAGTGGAACCTGATATTGTGGCGCCATTGGTCGTGATGAGGTAGTGTTGCTACGGTTAAAATGACGGGTTAAGCCCGGATGTGCGGCAGCTGCCGCACGGTTTTAGGAGGTGAGGTATGATTACGCGTTTTGCGCCTAGCCCTACCGGGTATATGCATATTGGGAATGCGAGGACTGCCTTAGTGTGCTGGTTGTATGCCAGGCACAAGTCCGGGAAGTTCCTGCTCAGGGTGGATGACACAGACCTGACAAGGTCGGAAGATAAGTACGTAGAGTCAGCAAAGGACGACCTGAAATGGCTGTCGATGGATTGGGATCTGTGTTTCAATCAGCGTTCCAGGATCGACAGGTACAACGAGGTTTTTGACCTGCTGGTGGACCGAGACGTGGTGTATCCATGCTACGAAACTCCGGAAGAGCTGGAAGTACGGAGAAAAATGATGCTCAAGATGGGCTTACCACCTATCTACAGCAGAACCATGCAGAATACCATCATACAGGGAGGCAGTGCTCAAGGCAATAGACAACCGTATTTCAGGCTTGAAATCGATAGCACTCAGGAGATTTCCTGGCGCGACGAGGTACGCGGCGAAATTGTGTTCCAGGCCAAGAACATAGGTGATCCTATTATCCGGCGCACTGATGGAAGCTATACGTATATGTTTCCCTCTGTGGTAGACGATATGGACTTCTCCATAACCCACATCATCCGCGGGGAAGACCACGTTAGTAACACAGCAGCGCAGATTCACATTATGGACCTGCTCGCGGCAGCAAGGCCAACCTTTGCCCATTTACCGCTGCTCCGCGTGGGGGACTCTAAAATTTCCAAGCGTGAGGGAGGTACCGAGATATACGCCCTCAGAGACGCAAGTGTCGAGCCTATGGCCATCAACAGCTACTTAGCGAAAATAGGTACGTCCGCCCCTGTAGAGCCCTGCACAGACATACAAGCCTTGGCGGATTCCTTCGATATTACACTGTTCAACCAGGCCCCGATTGCCTTTATGGTCGAAGACATGCTGAGATTAAATGTGAAGCTTCTGCAAAAGATGTCGTTCCAGCAAGCGCGGGAGAAATTGGAACTGAATGGGGTAAGTTGCTTCGAAGAGTTGTGGTACGCAGTACGCGGCAACATAGAGACGATTCAGGACGTAAAAAAATGGGTGGACATTTGCGGTCCTGGGGCGGCCACCGTGATTAACGATGCGGACAAATGGCTGATAGACCTTGCTAGGGGGCTTCTACCTAAGGAGGAACTGACGGGTGATACGTGGAAGGTGTGGTTGCAACGCATAAAAGAGCAAGCAGGCTGTAGCACACGTGATATACTGCCTCCGCTTAGGATGGCGCTGACCGGAGTGTCACATGGTCCAGAATTTGCTAAGCTACTTCCGCTGATTGGTAGAACAGAGATTCTGCGCAGACTTGCAGGCACCCAATAGTGCCGGGTCTGCTCCTTACGCGCACATGCCGGAGAGGATTTGCAGCCTCTGTAGGGGGTGTAGCGTGCTCCTGTATGCACGCGATCGAGGTCTGTTGGCTTTTTTATGGTGTACAGCAGCTTTCTTTCCCGGACAATGTTGCTTGACTCTTACAAGACAGATGTGATAGTTGGGGGTGCCTGTGGCGGACGTAGCTCAGTTGGCAGAGCGCCAGTTTGTGGCACTGGAGGTCGCCAGTTCGATCCTGGTCGTTCGCCCATTTGTAGCAGTGATTCGGCCCCGGCTAGGGTCTTTAGCACGGAGCCTTCTTACTAATGCAAATAGCATTTTGATTTAGGGTGGTTTTACGGTAGAATTGTCGCTTCAGTGGTTTATATAACAAGTTCGCCATGTTTCGCCTGCTGTTCTGTTTGTTCTGCTTGTGCTCACTTGTTTCTCCAAGATGGGCACCCGCCACTCCATCGGTACGGATGGAGGCCGTGGTTGATGGCAAGGTTATAACCAGTCTCGACATATCTAAGCGGTTGGTGGCAAATACGTTTTTCTACAAGACAACACACGCGGGGAATGGCAAGGAAGAAGTACTGCAGTCATTGATTGACGAGTCGGTGCTGGAGCTTGAAGCTACAGAGCTTGGGCTATCTGTAGACAAGCAGGAGCTGGAAGCTGAGGCTAGCAGACTGTTCTCGGTTCTGGGCGTCTGCAGCGGGCTTAGCATCGAAGAGTGCGCCTCGCATAATGAACTTGACCTCCAGTCCGTAGAAGCACATGTCAGGTCTAGAATCATATGGGGGAAGATGCTATCAGCGAGGGTAGTGCCCTTTCTTGCTGTGTCTGACAGTGACGTCGCGGATTACATTGCCGAAACAAAATCGGACAGCCTGGAAACCGTATTGGACCTTGAGCAGGTTTTTGTCCCGTTCAAGGCTGGACACGTGCTAGATGCGGTATTGAGTGAAATTAACAAGGGTGTGGAGCTTGAAAAGATCTCCTCACGTTACAGGGAGCACGCTGTGTATGCTGATCACACGGTCGGCTCAGCTGCTAGCGCCTTCGCCGCGGATGTGCGTACAGCGCTCATGAAAGCTAAGGTTGGTGAGGTCGTAGGCCCAATTAGGATAGACAGAGGCCATCTGGTGCTTAAGTTACTAGGCAAGGTCAAGGTGGGTAAGAGGTTCCTGAACAGTCTTGCCAGCTTAAAGCGGCTATCTGTAGACCAGGCGGATGCGGAGAATGTGGTACGGGACATCAAGGTGCGGGGTGCAACTTGTGATACTTTCGAAAGCATAGTGAGAAGTATCGGGTTGGAGGTAGCAAGCCTCGAGGTGCGCGTCGGTGATCTTGCGTCGAAGCTGCAATCTGCGTTGAAAGACGCGAAGCCAGGTGAGGTTCTGCGCTCCCCTGCTGAGAATGGGGATGCTATGGTGGACCTTATTATGTTGTGCGGCACTGCGCAGCAGGGCAGGGAGCTGACTGAAGAGGAAGTCTATAGGATCAAACAGGCCGTTTACACCGATAAGCTGATCTCAGCCAGTGGAAAGCTGATGGAGTCTATGCGGGGCCGCCACTTCACTGAAAAGTTCTGATCACGGGCATGGTGAGGGTCACTGCAGGCGCCTATCGCGGTAGGAGGGTGTTCACCGGTAGTGTATTGAAGGCCAGACCGGTCGTCGCCCTGGTTCGGGAGTCGGTCTTCAACATTTTGCGCTCACACATATACGTGCCAGGAACAAGTGTGTGTGATCTTTGTTGCGGCAGCGGGGCATTTTCCTTCGAGGCCCTGTCTAGGGGAGCAAACTACGCTTGCCTTGTGGATGTGCATTCGCCCAACTTGCGGCTCGTACAAAAAACCGCTGTCAGTCTAGGTCTTGAGCGCAAGACGAGTATTTTGTGCTGTGATATACGCAGACTACCCCAGGCGGAGCGTAACTATGATATAGCGTTTATCGACCCGCCTTATCGTGAACCCGGTCTTATCGATGTCGCGCTCAATGCGATTCTGAGCATGAGGTGGTGCAATATCGGAAGCATTGTTGTGCTGTGCGTACAGAGAGGCACAACGATTTTCATCCCGGAGCAGTACGAATTGGCGGACAGGCGAGCATATTGCAAGTCCGAGGTATGGTTTCTACGTGTGGACCTGGCTGTATAGAGTTTGCAAAGCCGCGACCGGCCCCGCGCGCACCTCCACCATCAGAATTCAGCCTGAATAGTACTACTTACGCAACACAGAGCTTACCAATCCCTCTAGAATCATGCGGAGGGTGACCGCGGTGCTAGTGTGTTGTAGAATGCCCCCTTCGGGAACTAGGGTCTCTTCGGACCCAGGAATTATGTCGATGTATTTCTTCCCCAATAGGTCGGCGTAGGTAATGGTGGCCGAACTGTCTCTTGGGAGTGCAACTTCCTCTTGTATGCACATACCTACAAGAGGCACATTATCCCGGTCCAGGCGTAATGAGACCACGGAGCCTATGTTAACCCCAGATACTCGGACCTCGTTCCCAATTTTCAGCCCATCAACGTTAGCAAAATGCGCGTTTATCATGCGGCAGTCCCGGTAGAACCCTACCTCGTGTGACAGCCTACTAACCATAAACAACCCCACTACAACCACCGCACCTGTTACCAAAACACCGACCAAAACTTCCACAACACCGTATCGCAACATGCCAACTACCTCTATCCATCTCGACTCTGACCTTATCATCCATAAGCACACAGCCCCATCCGGAAACCAGGCAATCGCACTGGCCCACTGCATAATACATTGCACCACAAGAACACTGAACTGTCATGTCAGGACTTCCCCCTGTAGGGACCGCGGTGTGGGTGATAGGCGTGTGCAGTACCAGTCAAGTTCGGAATATGCTTCCTCTTCCCTTTTGCGGGAGGAAGCTCATCGCTGGTGTAGTGCAGCCACAAATGGCACCGGGCAGTTACAGTGGACGGGTCCGCCCCGCGACCGTAGATCACCCACCGATGCTCCTTCCCTCTGAGCACTGCTGCGTAATACCGGTTCCCGAAGTTGTCCACATGGACACATTTACCACAGCTCAAGGCCAGAAGCCTCAGCCCTAAAGAGCACAGCACACTACCCACAGCGATACCACATTCCCTTCCTAGCCGTCCAGATTATACGATCTGCAATATGAAAGACAATTGCTAACTTGGGGTTTTAAGGAGTGTGCGAATTTGCAGGTTAAGATTATCCGACCCGAAAACGTCCATGCAGTACATGTCCCCCAACGCACAGACATCGTGAAAGGAAAGGTAGAAGGTTGAAGGGGCTACACATGACTCTACCGTGGTAACATGAGTTTAGTGGCGCATCTGGGCAATTGAGTAGCAGGATGTTTCCCGAGAATTCTCTTGAACTGGTAGTACTCTTATGCTAGCCTCGCTGCTGGTTTTGGGGGCATAGCTCAGTTGGTAGAGCATCTGTTTTGCACACAGAAGGTCAGCGGTTCGACCCCGCTTGCCTCCACGCGGGGTCGTTGCCATTGCCTAGGCGAGCGAGAACATTTCGTTAAAGCTCTCCAAGCTCCCGAGGGGGTGTTGTCCCACAGTAACCTGCCCGTCTGGGTACACCAGGCCGTTTATGATCGGAAAGATGCTGTGCGACGGGTACCTGCAGGGTTCTGTTGTGACTGAGTAGTACAGTTCCATAGCCTGCCCGTACGTGTATTCCTGGGATCGGTATTTGGCATTCACGTTTTCGTGGAAGTGCAGCATGTCTGAATGCTCCGCGTTGACCCACGGCTGATAGCACCCGGGGTACATAGGGCTGTCATGCTCCGTGATAGATACTATGTTCTGAACACTGTCACTCCACCGTTGGACATCAAAATCCTGGCCGTAATCCACATCGCGAAGGTTTTGCGGAATCGCAATTTCACGTTCGTTCTCCGCAGGCACTGGCTCCCCTAGAGTTTTGTCAGAGTCGTCGTTGGGATCCTTTTCTTCAGCATCCTCCTCTTCCTCGGAGTCATCTCCAGTATCCTCTTCCTCAGTATCCTCTTCCTCAGTATCCTCTTCCTCAGTATCCTCTTCCTCAGTATCCTCTTCCTCGGAGTCCTCTTCCTCGGAGTCCTCTTCCTCGGAGTCCTCACTGGGCACCCCAACCCCAGGTTTTCTCTCTTCCGGCACCGGCTCTTTCTGAGTTTCGTGGAAGTCGTCCGAACCCTCTCTGCCAGCATCTTCTTTCAAACTGCTTCCATACTCAGGCACAAGCGGTAATATTGGTTCTACCAAGTATTCCTGCAGCTGCTGGATAATCACGGGGGTGCTATCTCCCCCCTGATCATCTGCTTGATAGACACCCACAGAAACGTCACCGATCTCGTACATGTCGTGGCCACGGGCTATGTACCACACAGTTTTGGCACCGAACTTCTTACCGGTGCGCCCCACCAGAGAGAACACTAAGGGCACCACTGCTGCCAACATCGTGTTCTGCCAAGCCGAAATAACATCGTGTTCAACAGACACATACCCTTCTTGGGGGTAGCGCGCGTTCACGTCGTACGCCGTTCTGTCAAAGTATAATTCCCTGCCAGAAGGTTGTGGCAGTATTTCGCCGGGTGTACCATCCTCCAAGAGCGCACGTGCCACGATTACTTGCTGCGAGCCTCTACTCTCCCCAAGGGTGAGCATAAGGGTATACCGCTGTTCCAGACCTTCATCACTAAGTGGTGCTAGGGTGTCCCTCGCCCACGAAAGCATGAGTGAGTCTTGAAAGAACGTCAGGTCATCCTCATTCTTATCGAGGGTCCAGGCAATGTTGCCCCCCGAAATGACAAGGTAGAGAGGCTGCTTGTTTGACGCAACACGCAAGGCATCGCTGTGTTTCGGATTTGTTGCGTCCTCGTCATATTCCCAAACAACGTTCACCTCCTGTCTCTGCTTATCGGTCAAGGCTGATTTGTACTCCAGCGTCACAGCACTTTTGTCAACACTTTTGTCGTCAAGAGAGAATACCATTTGCCCTGTACTGAGGTGTGCAACGTAGCTGTTTTCCTCATACTTGCTGCTGAGGTAGTTTTTAGGTGCGGGAAGCAAGTCCACCCTGGTCCGTCCACCAATGCTTTCTTCGCCTTTTTCCAACAAGAAGGCAGGTGCGCCCTTGGTACCCTCGTACATGTCATGCAGTGACCAATCTTCCATGAAAATATCCGGCTCGACGTATAGTTCCTTCATGTCCTGGTGGGTTATCGTTGGAGTGGTCTCGCCATCTTCACCACATATTTGCAGAGCGTAGCGACCATTGGGCTGTTTGATGACTTTTGCATATTCGTCTAACTGTGGTGATTCCATTGTCGGAAACTCGTGTGCCTGTGCCAGTAGTTGCCCGTCTTCAGAGAAGAAATAGGCGGCTTTTGGCACGCTGAGCAGCTTACCCTTGTTGTGGATAATGGCTTCAAGAACGAGATCTTCGCCGTTCTTCGGGTTAATGTGTAATGGAAACACAACTTCGGAATACATAACAGCCTCTGAGGGCACAGGTGGCGGGGTGGCGGGCATGGTTATTTGTTGGGAGATGGTGCGCGTTGCACCCTCATCGCCCTCAGGTGCTGGTTGTTCCGGAGGTGTATGCGTGGCTGGAAGTGCGTTTGCATACGTGACAGGCTCATCCACGTCATCCACATGGCGTGCCTTTCTGACTTTCTGAAGAAACTCACCTGCGCTTCTACCAACAATCGAATCCTCATTGCCTGTCAGCACTGAAGATAAAATAGCACGTCCTGACGTAACTTCTTGTGCCTCACCTGGCAGCCTAAGGACTACCTCACGCACGCTGGCATCTTGTCTATCAACATGGAGTTCGAAAATAGCCTTTCGTGAGAGGAATTCACTCAGAACTTTGTGGTGAAGTCCGGAGAGATCCCAGGAGTTAGAAAAACCACCTGCGTCGTCATTCACCAAACGTTCAACCGTGAGTGGAGATATCTCCGCCAACCCTGAGGTAACAGTATTCCCAGCTGAGTTTTTCATCTTTATGGGTACAGGGAACACCTCTCGGCCCACTTTCACGCCAATTCCCTGAAGCTGCGCCGCATGTTTGTTCGTAGCAACAATCTTTACCGCATAATTGGCAGTTGGATCTTTATTTCCACCGTCAGACACACATTGCAAGAAACGCTGCGCGTGTTCCTCATCCTCAAACAGTGGGAACCCCTTCTCAAGAGAACTGGTAAAGTACGCTCCCGAACTTCTGACCACCCCATAAATTGGGTGTTCCTCCAGGACCGCTATTCGGGACTGCGCCATAGTTGCTTTATGCGCCCCAACCGCCAGTGGGAATGCAAAAGTGGTGCCCAGGTCTACCGCTGGAAATCCCCCTCCTGCCTGTACCAAACCCGCTGCGTTACTTAGGAACAATGTACACTCCCCCGCCACGCTATCGTGCTCAAAAAACGCATACTCCGGGTTAAGCAGTGCGTAGTTATCATCGCCTGGGTATATGGAATCACACTCTACAACCGCGACCTGTCCTGATCCTGGGTCTTTTGCAAGTCTGAAATGCGGCCCTGGTTTCCGTGCGTCGTAAACACTTTCTAGGTCAATAACCTTGAAGCCTTCTCCAGCAGCAAGCATACGCTCTACCTTCAGGGCATTACCATCTCGCAAGAAATCCTCGTACCCCCGTGATACGCGTGAGCTCTGTGCGAACATGTCATCTGCATAACTAATTCCATCAGCGCTGACAAAATTCTGCTTAGTGAGCATCCTGCCACGTGAATCACAAAAAACAGCATGGTATTTCCCTTCACTCCCTTGCACCACTTCCAAAAACTGGTGATCAGGTATCAGGGAAAACGTATAGCTGTACTCACCGGCGCTTTCACACACCACCTTCCCTTCCTTAAAACTGTATTTCGATAGGGGCAGAGCCGGGTTTTCGCTATCGGCCTCGTCATGAACCTTTAGCTGAATTTGGTAGCGGGTAACCCGGGACTTTGGGTTGAAGGACACTTCCGGACCAAGGATTAGAGGCAGGGTAACAGTGGCGTCGTGGCCTCTGTTGATGTACGCTTCTGGCGCCGCAGTGTTACCGCCCTCTGCAACAGCCACCCCATGCGGTTTTTGTGTATTATTATCAGGCACTGGAGGTGTGTTTGCAGGAGGAGAGGTCTCTTCCCCAGGGGAAACAAGAAGTTCTACTCCCCCCTCGGCATAGTCAATGATGTCCTCTTCGTCCATCGCATCCGCGGCAACTCTCTGCAGCAATGGTTGCGATGGGAGAGAATTGTCCTTTACTAAGATTTCATCGTGTAACGATACCAGAGTACCTGCTGATCGCCCGTCAATTTTCTGGTGATGCACCAGTGGTAGCGCATCCATCACCCTCGTTACAGCGCGCTTTCCGAGAACGCTCTCAGAACATAGTAGCTCTGGTACTCCATCATTCGGAAGATATACAAGTTCCAGAGCGTTTCCCGAAAGAACGATATCGCCGTCGCTGAGACTCAGCTTATGTAGGGTATCACCCAAAATTGCAGAAACGCCAAAAGTACATCCCAAACTTGCGCGTTTATCGCACACCTTTTGACCATCCAATGCAAACCTCAGGACAAAGTTCCCCTCCAGCTGTTCGGCTTCCCCATTAAGCATCATTTCTGCGTTTCTTATGAAGGCGCGCAGATCGTGCTCCGACTTCACAAATATCGCCTCGTCTTCTTGCGGCGCACTGTCCCGCCTATAATAGACGAATCCTTGCCTAGTGAGACCGAGCAGTATCTGTTCAGATTCCTCCCGTAACACACTTACAAGGCTATCAACTTCGGGAAGAGGTATGCTTCTCAGGACATTACCGTAGTGAAAGTAGTGTGTGTAATGTATAGGTGAGGCGTTGACGTCAAAGTACACAACGTTTTCGTTAAGCTTACCCAGAATCTCCCCCCTATTAGGTGCCTTGCTTGCACTTATAACCGCAATAGCAGCTCCGTCGGTGGGAGACGGGTGTAAAGTAATTGCAGGACCAGATCCCTGCGCTTTGTACAAATCCTTGAGGGACGTTTCTATGAGGCCATTAGCAACGAGTTGTACATCTGAGATAGAGCTTGGAATGGCCTGCTGAGGCGGCACCACCTTATTATAGGCACCAATCTTGCTCTTGTCCTGAGAGTATAGTGTGATGGCACGCGGGTCTACCGCTGACCCATTGTTGTCACAGAACGCCAGCTTATACAGTACACCATCGCTTCCGCTCTTTTCCCGTACTACTTTCAAAAAGTGGTATTCCGGAGAAAGCTCTACCTTTCCACCGTATATGTCATATGCAACGATCCGCGCATCTTGCCTGAAATCGTAACTGTACAGGGGAAATTCATACTCCTCCTCACTGTTGGACAAAAACACTGCCGGGTGAACACGCGTTCCTGTCTCCACGTCGTAAATCGGCCTTCCTGGAACTATAACACCTGCCTTCACAGCATTGGGAATTGCTATATCTATCGCCGTCGGGCGCAATGCAAGTGCACTCCTTGCATCTTCAAGTAGCATGTCATCAATGTGCAAACCCATGGGGTCGGTCGACAAGTCTGCTCCACTATCAGGCATTGCAGGCTTAACGCCATCTACAGGTTCCTTTTCTGCAGCCATACCTGCATCATCACTTGCCTCGCCGTCGAGCGATACAGGCTTGTTGTTATCTACAGGGTCCTTCACTTCTGCTGCAACCACCGGATGGGCCAGAGGGTTATCCTCATTGGCCAGCATTGCAGGCTTAACGCCATCTACCACAAGGGCCGCGGTGGAGGCACTAGGCTGCTGCGCAGATTGTACCGCGGCTTCCGTGACAACCTGGGAAGACGTCCCCTCATCATGATCTGCATGCGAAATCGAACGTGTGGTTCTACTTAGTAGGGCAGTCACAGGGCTGATACCCGGCATTATAGGCTTTCCAGCGGCGCTGATGTAAGACGGAGCCTGCCCATCTGGCGCTAGAACTTGTAATACGAAATGGTTTCCGATAAGCGCCGCCAACGCGTGGTTACTTAGGTTCTTTTGGAAGGCAATAACCGGGCCATCATTGCCCATTTTGCTGTGTTCCAACAAGAAGTTGCGAATCAATAAAGAACCTCCGTTGGGTGCCCGTATTGGTATCGCATCTTCCCCTACCAATACCGCAACATCGCTCAGCACATCCGCCCCTTTGTATGATGCGTTTCCGATACGCGTGCTGGAATCATCTACAGTGATCCGGAACGAATATTTGCCTGGTAGATGGTCAAGTGCTCCACCCTCAGCAATGAGGTGTGCCCGCCCAAGAATACTTCGTGCTTGTTCGGGATTATCCGTGATGCTACCTTCCACTGCTTCAGAAAGGTAGAAGTCCCCGTCTTCCACAACCAAATAAATATGATGTTCGTCCAGTGCGGATTTGGCCGCATTCGCTGTTTCTTCCGGGTAACTCGTAAATTTTACCCGCTGATGCGCTGGTTCCCGCAGCGTCGTAGAAAAATACCAAAGAGTAGCGACACCGCTGTCGTGGTTCAGTCCTATCGCCGTAGATTCGTTGTTAAGCATACCGATGGAGTCTGCGAAATCGCGCTTTTCCGGCAGTCCTTCGCTACTGAACGGAAATACACCTACCACGGGCTCATATTCCGCCGAGGACTTAAGCGAACCAAGAACAAAAATGGGTTGCCCTTCTGTTGCAGCCTGCATTACCTTCTGCAAGTTTGTTTCGCTTATGATGTGCTCAACCCCCTGCACAAGAGGTCCTCCATTTCGCAACAGAACATTCCGGTCGCTTACTGTGGGAATTTGCGCATGTTTCAGTACGTCTAAAGCATTTATGGAACCCTGTTGGTCATGATTTATTGCTGCGACATCATCAACGGTCAACAATGTGCCTTCTGAATCACAGAAGCGCAGCGTATACTCCCCGTCGCTAAATTGCGTTGTCAAGAATTGGTATTTCGGCGGAATCGACAATACGCAGCTGTGTTGTTCATGTATTATGTTGTTCTCTAGGTAGTAATATCGGGCGCGGGGAAAGGAGAAAACAGCGTCCACTCCGTCCGACACAACCACGGAGTACAATTCCGATCCGCTTCTGTAAGATATCAAAGCCCCTGGTATGAGAGGATACGTCCCCTCATCTATTTGTCGCCCACTAATTGTCATGCTAGCCTCAACTAAGGTGAAGAACAGAAAAGCCGGAGATTGATAGGGAATCTGTATTAAGAATGGATGAACCACTGCCACATTTGCCATTCTTGCACTGGGAGTTACCAGGACCTCATCCGAGCACGTAAGCCCGGTATTACTGTGAGTTGGGTGGGTAATTGTTAGGTCAGAAAAATCACATGCTTCTCACCATGCTTGTGGAAACATTGCAAATTTATTCCTAGATTGCATAGCCCCCAGTGTGCCGGGTTGCCTGAGGAATGCCGAAGTGGCACTCTTGAAAACGGCGAGCGTGCGCTTGACTCTGCAAAAAAACTGTGGTCTACTCCCGCCCTTCTTACAATCAGATTAATAGAGGGTTTTATGGAAAAGTTAGAGCAATCCTCCACACCCCCCAAGCCTTTAGGACATAAACATATGCCTAGAAGTACGGGTAGGGGCTTGTTTGCAGAAGTTGAGAAGGAGTTTAACTACTCCTCCGACATTCAGTCCGAACAGCTAGAGCGGCTACAGATCAAGATGACTGTGCACAGTGTTGAGCCTCTTGAGCACGCAATCCAACAACATATAAATAACGCTACACAACGTACCCTCAGGGCGTTTGATGAACAGTTTTCGCTATCACCTAATACAACTCCAAAAGAAATTCAAGTGTATGTTTTTGAACACAAGCGGGATTTTAGTGCAGCACTACAAAAAGTCGGCATCGAAGGAAGCCTAGGTGGCATTGCATGGCCTTCAACGGGTGAAGTGTATGTGTATAAGGTGGGGAAGAACAAAATTGAGAACCTGCCGCACGAATTGAGCCACTGCTTGTTTGACTACGCTGTAGCCGGCCATTATGGACAGCACCCAGGCATTAGCCTTGTAAACGAAGGGATCGGCGACTACATCCAGCACCTGGTGGAGCATGGCCCGGCAGTTGTCGATATGAGCTTCAGGCAGCGTGTGGACCAAGTACTGGAAATGCTAAAGCAAACGCCGGGGCTAGCCGCAGCAACAGACCTCGATATGATTGCGGATGCCATCGCCATGTACGGGAAACATGATCACAGATACACACAGCTACCCTATGACCTAGGTATGATGTACGTACACTACATGCAACAGCACGCTCCTGCTTTGTTTCGGGAGAGCCTCAAGGACGCCGCAATACTGCCAACGGAGATGCATGCAATTCACGGTGACCCGCTTGCACCTCTGCTGAACATACCGATGGCGAACTTTCACAAATGGCTGGAAGAACATTCGACAGCACAGTTTGTTAAGGATTATGACGCGCTGTTCGTGGTTATGGATCATCAGATTGGTTTTGACGTCCAGATTCTCGATGGGAAAGCTGAGCAAGTTAAGATTTTCAGTGCGCATCTAGAAGATAAGACTGGAAAGGTTGTGCACAATTTGTCTCCGGTTGAGCACATTGCCACGAATGATGTTATAATGGCCTTGAATCCCTACTCCAGGGACATGCTCGAGATACAGCGCGACTTTCACTTCCTTAAATGCGTCACCACGGACAGCGGCGTAACCCAGTACGTGTACTGCGATGCACAGGGTGAAGAATACTATCTGAGCAAACGCCCCGAGAACGTGGCAAACATCGCGAAAATAATGGCCAAGTATGACTCCGATGCGGCAGAGATACAGGATGCCGTACTTGAGACACGTACAGCATACCACAAGTATGCGGTAGACCAGGACGCACAAACGAAACAAGCTGTGTACGCAGCACTTAAACACGCATCAACGCTGCTTGAGAACGGTCTGGATGGCATACCCATACCACACATGAACTTTGCGACAATTGCGGGCACAGAACTGGAGAACGAGCATCTGGCGTTACACACAAGAGTTGTGATGCTGCAATCAGTGTACGCCGAGTATATTTCAAAACGCGCTCAGTCCATGATGCAGGGGTTGGAAGACTCTGAAACATCACACATGATCGGGAGAATATTGAACCATACCGTGTATATTGATCCCGTGAGACTGAGGGGTCTGGACCAACTACAACTGGGAGAATTGCAGCAAAACTCCGGCACAGTACTTGCCCTCAGGGCGGAAGGTAAGGGTGATACCAGTGGAGTATCCGTATACCTACCGGATGGCGAGAAGATAGCTGAACTGCCGAGCAATGCAGAGGTCTTTATGCAGCGCCAGCTGGACAGTGGAGTTGAACTGAAAAACTTTGCCGCTGCCGACGGACTTAAGGCCGTTCATACTATGTATTCTGGAGCGCCCGTTGCCGTTGTTCAGCTAGATGGGCATGGGAACAAAGTCGCACATTTTGTCCATAACGCAGAATCATCCCCTCAGGGTGGCGATCTCGTTGTTGGTGTGAGCCAATTCTTGGACCCACAAGTTATGGAACTCAGCGGTGGGCAGTCAACCGTTCAGATCACTAAGGGAATAAAGATAGAGTCCAACAAGTACGTACCTTCAGAAAACGCTTCTGGCGCATTTGCGCGGAAGGGCGAGATGATCGACGACCGAGGCACTGAACGTACAAGTGACGATACGCACACAGCGACTGTATACTCCGGTAACGAAGTTGTGATACAAAAGCTATCTAGCCTACAGTTCTACATGTCTGAAGAAGGAAAGGACGCAAGCGGTAACGTTGTAAGCAAGCCAGCCTTCTTCATAAGAGATGTGGCCGCAGGGAAGGTATTACAGTTTCCAGACAGCATTACGCACCTGAAGCTTGTTAAAACAGAAAGTGGGGCTGCCAGACTGGTGCCTTGCACTGAGGATGGTGACGTGAATCCGCAAGGTATGCCACACAACATGGAGGGTTACACGTACATAGATCCAATTTTTGTATACAATAGACTGAAAGCCGATTGGATTTCCAAACATGCGACGTTGGATTTGGTAGATTTTAGCGGCTATTCCAACGGCACCCTTTTCAAGTTGAGGTGGAACGCTGATGATCCAAGCATACTTAAGAATGCAGCTGGCGAAACTGCCAGAATAGACAACCAGCCATACTTTACTAGGGCAGAGCTTGTGTATGAACCTGAGAACCTGAAGATCGGTGAACTGTCTAGCTCGCCTAGTTTCTTCCAGAATAAGGCCTTCATCTCGTTCGACCACAACTATAGCTACAGTGACTTCGTTTCATCCTTGCACGAGCAGGAGGTCACACTACAAGACAACGGCGACGGAACTCAGCGTGTGGGCCTTACCGGCAAGGGCGACCTAGGTAGCGACCGTGGGTACAGTGACTACTATTCTCTCAATCACCGAACAGAAGAGGACAGCCCAGAATTGGCAAGAGAAGTACACAAACTTGCCGATGCGTCGTCTACTGGTTCGCGGCACGCTAAACGCAGTATTGTTGATCCCGACACGGAGCTTCCCGACGCAAAACCAACACGCCTAGTCGAAGTTGGGGAAGACGAGCTACGCTCACTGAGGGACACCATGATATACGCACGCTCCGGGGAATCAGTTGTGAATGGTGAGACAATTCCTAGCAACGACCTATTTATCTACAACCCCCAGGATGGCTATTACTTCCAGTTTCCCAGGGCCATCACCCACTTTAAGGTGGTAACTCACGACGGACAGAAGCAGCTGGTTCCTTCGACTGCGGACGGATCTGAGGACCCTGCAGGCATGCCTGAGAACCTAGGGGAGCACAGGTACATCAGCTCTATCATGTTGCACTCTGAGGCAGTAACAGATCGTGCTGGTGGCACTGAATCTACTAGCATTTCCCTGGCAGATTTGGGTAGGTACAAGGACGGCGCTTTGCTTGAAATCAGAAGTAGCGGTGACATATCCTACGCAAAATTGGGGGGAAATGAGGATTCGCACGTCAAAACCGTGCACCTATTTGACCAGCAAGGAGCTGAGGTAGGGGTGCTATCGAGGTACCCTCACCTTCTGAGAGGCGACGTTTCGGTGTATACGCAGAAATCGGCAACAGGCTCCCATCCCGTGGACTACGCCGCAAAGACTGCGAACTCGCATGCGAGTAGCGGCACATATTTCCCGCACGAAGATGACGCAAGTGACACTGTCCACGTCGTCACTGATGGGCGTGTGCCGACCAGTTATGACTACCGCGGACCCGCAAGTTCGGCGCGTTTCGGAGCGACCCCTAGGTCCTCTGACACGTATGATAATGCCGAATTTCGCGATCGCCAAGTCGACAAACAGGACCAATCGTATGACGAGTATCACAGCACCGTCACGGATGGTCAGGGTATTGCTACCCCGAGCGGACCAGACCTTTTTTCTCTGTAGACTTAGTCGTCCGCTCATTGCTGTATTAGGCTTCCTAGCCTGATTCACTACGGCCGTTACGTGTTGTGTTGAGGTTACCGGCAATTCAGGTTTCTCCCCCACAGTGCGTAACGGCTTTCTTCGTATTAAACTCCATAAACCTCTGGACGACGGTTGCACTCTCTGAGAGCAAATCGTAACACGCGTTGACCATGACGGAGGTGGAAGACACAGCTGGTAACTCCACCACTTCGGCCCCCTCGACTGCCTTAGCGAAACTTCCAGCCACAACGGCTTTCTCAGCACTAGTCAGTTGAGTCACTATAGCACTAGCCATAGTCCCCGCCACATCGGTCTTAATCTTGCTGCTACTCGC
>JBQEQW010000016.1:0-7853 GCA_052043535.1 Anaplasma sp. | reverse complement strand
TCCCCTGGACTTCGCGTAGGACATGTACACTATGCTTTTTGTGTCGGGAGAGAATCTAGGGGTGGAGACGAACTCCCCATTTCCGGTTATGTACGCGTTGTTGGCTCCATCCTGATCCATTATGGCAATTCTTCTGGACCCAGGGGACCCAGTCTCAGCCACGTATGCGATTTTGGTGTTGAAATATCCGCCCTCGCCGGTAATTCTGCTGTACACGTTGTCCGACATCGAGTGTGCAGCGCGCCTCCAGCCGTCTATTGCAAAGTTGAAAGACCTGCCCGATAGTTGCCTGCCTGAAGCCACATCCCACACGAACAATCGCACTTTCGCTCTGCCGCGAGTTGACTCTTGGACGCTTCCGGTGACCAGAATATCGCTCTTGATTGCCATCCAGGCATCTGAGTCTGGTACCCCTTCCATTGTGGTGCCAAAACTCCCGAGTGGCAGCTTCCAACCCGCATCGAATATTCCGGTACCGTTGAGGTCGTGCAAAATGACCTTGACGCAGCTTCGCCCCACCTCTTTTTCAAGGTTTGTGGAGGAATGGAACGGAGCTACGGATAAGGTAACCCTCTCTGTGTTACCACGAACGATATCTACAGAGATTGCGGCAAGAGCCCCTGCGGGGCGGACTAGCAAATATACGGCGAGAAGGATAAAAGTACGGCAAAAAATTCGCACCCCAACCTCACCACACGTACTCCATTTGTACCTCGACCAGAGGTTTGCTTTTTAGAATGTCCTTCAGGGATCCGAAAACCATGTCCTTCACGTAGCCCTTAACATTCCGCGGCTTTGCGCTAGACAACCCGGAACCGATCTTTCTGGCCATTTCGCTCAGGAGGACCCTGTCCTCGTAACCGTCCAACGCGCCCGGTGCTATCACCAGCGGCTCCCTGATCAACTCGTGCTCCCTGTTCATTAGCAAGGTCACCACGACCATCCCTGCGCTCCTCATCTTCCTGCGCGCAGACATGACGCTGCTTTCTGGATGACGAAGGAAATTACCATCTATGCCGAAAACACCGCAACCTACAGAACCTACCTTCTTGCCCTCAACCAGGTCAATAACGTCTCCTGGCGCTGAGACTATGCACTTTTCCACGCCACACTCCTTAGCTAGCTTCACATGTTCGTACATATGCATGTACTCACCGTGCACCGGGACACATAACTTGGGTTTAGTGAGAGAGTACAGGGTGCGAACCTCGGCTCTGGAGGGGTGCCCAGATACGTGAACACCTTTGGTGAACTCTGTAACCACCTCAACGCCTATCCTCACCAGCTTGTTGAAAACCCCGAATATGCGCCTCTCGTTTCCTGGGATAATCTTCGATGAAAAGATCATCGTATCCCCATTGCCCAACTCCGCAAGGGGATGAGACTTGCTAGCGAGCCTGGCTGTAGCGGCCAGAGGCTCTCCCTGGCAACCAGTGCACAAATAAAGTATACCGCTGTCCGGTATGCCGCCAGCCTGCCTGGCATCTACGAACTCCGCGACATCGTCCAAGTACCCGCAATCCCGGGCTGCCTGTATCGCCCTAGCGAGTGATCGGCCAAGGACCACGACTCTTCTGTCCGAAGCCTCAGCTACCCTACTCAACGTGTGAATCCTTGCGATATTAGAAGCGAAAAGGGCGACCGCCACTCTTCTTTCGCTGCTCTGCACTATACTCAGGATGTTCTCGTACAAACTACCCTCGGACCCTGAGCTACCCTCGGTGAATATGTTTGTGGAATCGGAAATCACCGCAAGCAAGCCGCTGCTGCCGAGCTCTCTGAGCTTCTCCGTGTCTGACACTGGGCCCACCACTGGGTCATTGTCGAGCTTCCAGTCGCCAGTATGAAGTACGCTTCCCATGTCCGTGTGGACCGCGACCGCATGCATCTCAGGTATTGAGTGGGTCATATGCACAAACTCAAGGGTGAACGGCCCGAGCTCCAGTTTTAACTCTGGGTCTACTTCCTCAATGGGCACACTCATGGCGAACTGCGCCAGCTTTGCCCTGAGGAAAGCAGCGGTGAACCTGGTAGCATACACGGGACACCTAAGATCCGACCAAAGGTATGGTATTGCCCCTATGTGATCCTCATGTGCGTGAGTTAGGACTATGCCTAACAGGTCTTTTGACCTCTTCTTCACGAAGCTGATATCAGCCACGACCATGTCCACGCCTGGCATGACCTCGCCATCCGCAAACCCGGCACCTAAATCAACAATTATCCACTTCCCATGAGCGTGATATAACGTGACATTCATACCAATCTTACCCACGCCTCCTAGAGGCAGAAACAAAAACCCGCTACCGACATCCATCTGTTTAAATACAAAAAACGCTACGACCCAGACATTGGTCATAGATAACACACATGTCTACACGTTTAAAGTAAAAACATTTGCTCATTGGGTGCGGTATGCGTAAGATGGAGCAGCTCGTAGCCATGCCCAGAAAGCGCAGGATAGGATGATTTGTGTGACGCGCCGCGGTCTGGATTTGGAAGCTGGCGGTGTTAGTCGGCGTTGCTTGTGGTTAACATATGAAGGATGGGTCGTCTGTTGAGATCACAGTGGCCGAGCAACTGTGGTCGCTGGCTTATTTGTTACACGTTGCCGTCGCTGTGCTTCTGCTCGCGAGTAACGGTGGGCTACTTAGTCTTGTTGGGATGGAGTTTGCGGCGTATGGGCTCGTTGTACTTGCCGTGTCCCTTTTTCTCTTGCTGTTCGCGCGGTATCCGTGGCGTGACTTACGCGGTGCAACCAACAAAAATAGCGGGTACAACGACACTGTAGTGAGACGTTTGTTCATGCTGCACGATGTGACGTTGCTTATCTTGTCGACGACGCTTTTGTGCATGATATTTTCAGGAGGACGTGCTCATAACGGGCTGCCGTCTGCGCGCTGCTGGATGGCAACGTGGGAGATGGCCCTCTGTGGGGCGTTGATCTCGCTGTGGTGTCTGTACGTTTCTTGCAGAGCTTCTGGTGCGCTCATAGGGATATCTGCTAGTTGTGTACCTGGCATTAGGAGTGGACGCGACCTGGTGGATGAGGTGAGAATGCGTGTGGAGGAGTGTATGGCCACGGATGTTGACGTGCGCTATGACGAGGTTGATTTCCGTACGGGTCGGTGATGTCATTTTCGGGCAGGCGGTTTGCGGCGATTTGTGGGCTTGCAGGTTTTCTCTGCCTCCTGTCGCACGGATCAGCAGCCGGGATACTGTTCTCGTGGTCTCAAGCAGCTGCGGACAACAAACTGAGCGTACGGGCCGTTGTTTCTCCGGACGAAGGCTGTCCGATTTTAAGGGTTAACTCTCGCAATATGAAAATGGGCTTGAGAGCGCCGCCCGAGTCTGGAAGGTTTGAAGACAAAGTGTGTGAAAGTCTACTGCCCATATCAACGACCGCGCGAAAGATAGAGGTTGGCGACAGGAGGTTGCCAGATATAGCCACCAGCGACCGGAGAGATTCCGTCAAGGTGGCTGTAACTGGTGACACTGGATGTAGGATATCTAGACTTTCTAGGCAAGATTGCAAGTCCCCGGAAAAGTGGCCGGTCAGGAAGGTGCTGGAGAAAATTGCCGGGCAAAATGCTGACCTGGTAGTGCACGTGGGGGACTACTTGTACAGGGAGGCGGAATGTCTCGATGAAAAGAAGTGCGACAAGCATGTGTACGGAGACAATTCGCTGACTTGGGCGGCAGATTGGCTATCTCCGCTGCAATCGGTGTCAAAAAAAGTCGCATTTATTTTCGTTCGTGGGAATCATGAGGATTGCGAGCGTGCTTATCGGGGGTGGTTTCGATATCTGGACGGGCATCCTCTTTCTAAGCGGCGATATGAAAACTGCGAGAGGATGTCGGATTCGTGGGTTTTTGACTTGAAGCAGTGGTTCGGGAGTAATGTCGGTTTTCAAGTGTATGACTCTTCATCGAGTGGTGAGGTGTTCTACCGCGAGCAGGATGTCCGGGATCTTAGGCGCAAGTTCCTAGAGGGCAGCATGCACGATCGAGGTCTACAAATGTTTCTACTGACACACCGACCGTTGTGGGCCAGCTACCGGAAGTACGGTATGGAGTATTATGGTAATTTGCCTCAGGTTAGGGCCATAGGCGAGGTGCTACCGGCAGAATTTGTTGCGGTGATTTCCGGTCACATACATCTTGGGCAGATTCTCTCGGTTCGCAGGCGAAAGTCCGGTGAAGGCGCACCCGGTTCTTTGCAAGGGCACGGAGCGGCTACGAAGTCCCATGTAACACAAATAATATCGGGCAACGGAGGCACTCTCCTCGAGGAGGCAACGAATTTACAGCTAAGAGCAAGAGAAGGAGTGGAGTCCATTAAATCCATAGCGCAGATAATATCTGGTAACGGCGGTGCACGTTTGGATAAGGTGGCGAACTTGGCCTACAGAAGCCTGGCAATTGCCAATTTTGTCATTGGTGATGTCAATACGTTTGATGGTTTCGGGTTTTGCACGGTGGATATTTCCAGATTTAAGGACGAGAGTGGGCACGGTAACGCGCACAATAATCGCTATAAAGTCACATTTCATGGCATAGAGAGTGGTGCACAGCACGAGTTCACCATTGATCAGTCTGGCTGAGTAGGGATGTAAAAACGCCGATCTGTGAGGCGTGTTGTGCTGTGCGTGAACGTGAAATTTTAGATGTAAATATGCAAGTGCAAAAAATCAGAATTGTATTGACGGGGGTTTACGATTCCCTTATAAGTGGTGCTGCTCTTGCTATCCCCGGGGACGTGGGTAGCGCTTTTCAAGGTGGTTTTAGGTTCTTTTGCATGCCCACGATTAATCAGCTGGTGCGTCGTCCCAGGAAGCCTCGCGAGTCGGCTAATAAGGCTCCCGCACTCCAGCGCAATCCTCAGAAAAGGGCTGTATGCGTCAAGGTCTACACTACAACCCCTAAGAAGCCGAATTCTGCACTCCGTAAAGTGGCCAGAGTAAGGATAGCTGGGTACGGTAGTGAGGTGATAGCGTACATACCTGGTGAAGGACACAACCTCCAGGAACACTCTGTGGTTCTCATAAGAGGGGGTCGTGTGAAGGATTTGCCCGGTGTTCGTTATCATATAGTGCGCGGTGCACTCGATACTAAGGGTGTGCAAGGTAGGAAAAAAGCTCGCTCCAAGTATGGGGTGAAGCGTGGTGTCTAGGTTTTGTTTGGTGGTGTATGTCGCGTCGTCGAAGAGTTTCTAGGAGGCTTGTAGTCTCAGATGGTGGCCCTGGTGGTGTTTTGCTTGCCCGCTTTACTAATGTCGTTATGAGCAGGGGCAAGAAGGCTCTGGCGGAGAGGATAGTGTCCGGTGCGTTGAAGATGGCCGAGTCTAAACTCGCCGGGGAGAGTGGTGTGTCCATATTCAACACTGCTGTTGCCAACGTCATGCCCCGCATGGAAGTACGCTCCAGAAGAGTTGGTGGTGTGACCTACCAGATCCCGGTCGAGGTTAGGGAAGATAGGTCGATTTCACTGGCGCTTAGGTGGATAGTGAAGGCTGCGCGTGCCAACAGGAGTTGTAGTAACAAGACGTACATGTTTTGTTTGTGCAATGAACTCTTGGAGGCTTACAACAAGCGTGGTAGTGCGTGCAAGACGAAGGAAGAGAAGTACAGGATGGCCGAGGCTAACAAGGCATTTTCACACTTCAGGTTTTAGTAGGTTGTTTGTGTGTTTGAGGGGTGTGGGGGGTGAGTAGCAATGGTGACTTGTCCAAGTGTAGGAATATAGGGATAATGGCGCACATAGACGCCGGAAAAACCACCACCACGGAGCGAATACTCTTTTACACTGGGAAGCAGAATAGAATAGGTGAGGTGCATGAGGGCGCTGCATCTATGGACTGGATGGAGCAGGAGAAGGAGCGTGGTATTACAATCACCTCCGCTGCGACCACCTGTTTTTGGAATGGGTGCAGGATTAATATAATTGACACGCCCGGACACGTTGACTTTACCGTTGAGGTGGAGCGGTCACTTCGTGTGCTCGACGGTGCGGTTGCTGTTTTCGATGGAGTTGCTGGGGTGGAGCCACAGTCTGAGACCGTGTGGCGCCAGGCGGACAAGTACGACGTACCGAGAATATGCTTTGTTAACAAAATGGATAGGATAGGGGCGGATTTCTACTCCTGTGTGGATATGATAAAAGACAGACTTGGTGCGCTTCCGCTTGTGCTGCAATTGCCCATAGGTGTCGACGAGAATTTCGTAGGAGTTGTGGATCTGATGGAGATGCGGTCTATAACTTGGGAGGAGGATTCTCTCGGGGCGAAGTTCTCCTATGGGGAGGTTCCTGCGGACATGTTGGAGGTTGTTCAGGACTACAGGGCAAGACTTCTGGAGACCGCGGTTGAGATGGATGATGAGGCGATGACTCTCTATCTCGGCGGAGAGGAGATCCCAACCGGCATGGTGAAACGTTGTGTGAGGAGCGGTGTCATCGGTGCCAAGTTCGTTCCGGTGCTGTGCGGTTCTGCATTTAAGAACAAGGGTATACAGCCGCTGCTTGATGCGGTGATAGACTTTCTTCCTGCGCCCAGCGATATCCCGACTATGGAGGGAGTGAGCGCTGACGATCCGGGGAAGGCAATTACCGTAAACTCTTCTGTGAATGGCAAGTTCGTTGCGTTGGCCTTTAAGGTGATGGTGGATAAGTTTGTGGGTAGTCTGACCTTTGTTCGGGTCTACTCGGGTAAGCTTGTCGGCAGGTCTGTGGTCCTTAATTCTGCCAAGGGGGTCACTGAATCCATTGGTAGAATTTTGCTTATGCACGCGAATAATAGGGAAGACGTACCGGAGATCCAGGCGGGCGATATAGCAGCCCTGGCCGGGTTGAAGAAAACCACTACTGGTGACACTCTGTGCGACCAGAGCTTTCCTGTGGTGCTTGAGAGAATGGACTTCCCGGAATCGGTTATGGAAATTGCCGTGGAGCCGGTGTCTGCAGCGGATCAGGAGAAGATGGGCATGGCACTGAGTAGGCTGAGTGCAGAGGACCCTTCGCTCAAAGTTTTTGTTAACGCTGAGAGCGGTCAGACCATACTAAAGGGTATGGGTGAGCTGCATCTGGAGATTATAGTTGACAGGATGAAGAGAGAGTTCGGCGTTGAGGCTTCGGTGGGGGCTCCTCAGGTGGCTTATCGTGAGACTATTACGAGGGCCGCTGAGGTTGAGTATGTCCATAAGAAACAGACTGGTGGTGCAGGTCAGTTTGCCAAGGTGAATATATTGTTCGAGCCGCTACCGCCTGGTTCTGGTTTTGAGTTTGAAAACAAAGTTACGTGTGGTGCCATCCCGAAGGAATACATACCGGGTGTCCAAAGTGGTCTGGAGCTTGTGAAGGAGACTGGGATGGTAGCCGGGTTTCCTGTAATCGATTTTAAGGCTACCTTGTTTGACGGGGCCTTTCATGAGGTTGACTCCAGCCCCTTGGCCTTTGAGTTAGCTGCCAAGGGGGCTTTCAGGGAATTAGCTAATAAGGCGGGCCCGGTGTTATTGGAGCCGGTGATGCGGGTGGAGATCATAACTCCCGATGAATACATGGGCGATGTTATAGGGGACATCAATAGTAGGCGAGGTAGAGTCTCTGAGATGCAGGATCGCAGCAACGCGAAGCTCATCACGGCGCTTATTCCTCTTGGCAAGATGTTTGGGTACGTGAAGGATCTACGTTCTATGTCTCAGGGTAGGGCCCAGTACAGTATGTACTTTGCTTGCTATGAAAGAGTGCCAGAGAATGTTGTGGGTGATGTGAAGAAGTAGATTATATGACAGAAGGAAGGAAGCCGCACATAAACGTGGGGACGATAGGGCACGTTGATCACGGGAAGACGACGCTAA
>JBQEQW010000015.1:2500-57524 GCA_052043535.1 Anaplasma sp. | reverse complement strand
TCCTCCTGGGCCCGGTTACTGGGTCCCTTGCTGCTGCTGCCTTCAGGGCCGCTTGGTTGGCCTGCTCCGATCCCTCTGAATTTGTGTAGGTTTCTTGCGGTATCAATTGATCCGAGTCGCTCATTACCCCTTCAACAATTGCCTTGACCTCGGTGATGCCGGGAACTAAGATGGGAGTCTTGCATAGAGGTCGGAGAGTTCCTTGTCCAGATGAACGGAGGTGTCTTACCAGTTTCCATAGAGAAAGAGCTGGAGAGTTCCTACCTTTCCTATGCAATGAGCGTAATTGTCAGTAGGGCAATCCCAGATATTCGCGACGGCTTGAAGCCTGTCCACAGACGTATTTTGTACTCCATGTACAAGTCTGGATACGACTACAATAAGGCTTATAAAAAGGCAGCCCGTGTTGTGGGCGACGTTATGGGTAGATATCACCCCCACGCGGATACCGCCATTTACGATGCACTTGTAAGAATGGCGCAGGGTTTTTCTCTTTTGGTGCCGCTGATAGATGGCCAGGGTAACTTTGGTTCCGTGGATGGAGATCCACCAGCTTCAATGAGGTACACGGAGGCGCGGCTGGCTGAGTCTGCTCACTTTCTGTTGAATGATATAGACGAAGACACCGTAGATTTTCGCCCTAACTATGACGAGAATGAGGAGGAACCGGTAGTGTTGCCGGCAGAGTTCCCTAACTTGCTCGTCAATGGCGCTGGCGGGGTTGCTGTGGGGATGTCCACAAACATTCCGTCGCACAATTTGGGAGAGGTGGTCGACGCCTGTGTGGCGTACATGGAGCGTCCCGGTATAACCCTAGATGAGTTGATGACCATAATACCGGGACCTGATTTTCCTACTGGCGGGATTATAATGGGCGACACCGGAATTAGGTCTGCCTTTGCCTGTGGCCGGGGTACCATAGTCATCCATGGTAGGACCCATACGGAGGACTTACCTTCCGGAAGGCAGGCGATTATAGTTGATGAGATCCCCTATCAAGTAAACAAGGCGAAGTTGGTCGAAAGAATACACGAGCTCTTGAAGGAGAAGAAGATAGAGGGCATAGCGGATCTTCGTGACGAGTCTAACAAGTCCGGCATAAGGGTAGCTATAGAGCTTAAGAAGCATGTCAATTCTCAGGTGGTGCTGAATCAGCTTTATGGGTTAACTCCTCTCAGAACAAGCTTCAGTACAAACACCCTCGTGCTTGATAACAACAGGCCCAGGGTTATGTCCCTGCTTGAGATTATTGACACGTTTGTAAAGTTCAGGAGGGAGGTTGTAGTCCGCAGGACCAGGTTTAGGCTCAAGAAGGTCAGAGAAAGGGCTCACTTTTTCATAGGGATGTTCATCGCAGTGCTGAATATTGATGAGGTGGTTGCGATTATCAAGGGCTCTGAAGACAGTTCCGAGGCTGCGATGACGCTGCGGGAACGCAGGTGGAATCCGTCCCCGGACGTGCAAAGCATGATTGAGCTAGTGTCTGATAGCACGGGTGTGGCTGAGGGCGGCATGTACCAGCTGACTGCGGCGCAGGTCAAGGCCATCCTGGAGATGAGGCTGCAGCGTTTGACTGGGCTCGAGAAGGGTAAGCTGGAGGCTGAGCTAAGGTCCATGGTCGCTCTCATAACTGAATACACTAACATTCTCGAGACAGAGTCGCTGCTGATGGACCTAGTCAGGCAAGGGCTCCTCGATGCGAAGGCAAAGCTGGCGAAGCCCAGAAGTACGGCCATTGAGCAATCTACCGAGATCGACGCCGAAAGCCTGATTCCCCGGGAGGAGATGGTGGTCACCGTAACCATGAACGGGTTCGTTAAGCGGGTGAAGCTGTCTAGTTACAGGGCGCAAAAGCGCGGTGGTAAGGGACGTGTTGCCCAGGGAATTAAGGAAGAGGACGTCACTACAAAGCTGTTCGTAGTTGATACGCACACCAGCGTGCTGTTTTTTTCCAATGTCGGTAAGGTCTATAAGTTGAAGGTGTACAGACTGCCTATTGGGGAGCCTGGTTCGCGCGGCAGGTCCCTGGTAAATATTTTCCCACTGTCCGAAGGGGAAACTATCACTAGTGTGATGCCGCTGCCTGATGCTGAGGACGAAGGAGACGGGGCAGGCCTAGATATGGTGTTCGCGACTGCGTCCGGCAACATCAGACGCAACGCTCTGTCGGACTTTCAATATGTGCCTTCTGGCGGGAAGATAGCTATGGTGCTCACTCCCGGGGATCAGTTAATCTCTGCACAGGTGTGCAGATATGCAGACCATGTGTTGCTCTCCAGCAGGTTGGGTAAGAGTATTAGGTTTTCCGTGGGCAATGTACGGCAGTTCAAGGGTCGGACGTCCGATGGGGTAAGAGCGTTGAGGTTGCTTGACGGCGACCAAGTGATCTCCATGTCCATCCTCCATGGCATAGAAGCCAGTACAGAAACTAGGGATTCCTATCTAAAGGTCCCAGTTGAAGCAAGAACTGCCGTCGCTGAGAGTGGGGAGATCAGTACAAAGGTTGAGAAGCTTTTGGTGGGGCATGGCATAGAGCGCGGGTCCTTCCTGAGTATGGTGCGGGAGGAGCAGTTTATACTGACAGTAACCGAGAATGGGTTCGGTAAGAGGACATCTGCCTACGAATACCGTATAACTTCCAGAGGCGGGGTCGGAGTTGTGAATATCCTGACCACTGCCCGGAACGGTAAGGTTGTGGCAAGTTTCCCTGTCGCCCAAACTGATCAGGTTATGCTCATAACGGACAAGGGCAAGCTGATACGTATTGCGGTGACGGACATCAGGGTTGTGGGACGCAGCACTCAGGGGGTCATTCTGTTTAAGACTGAAAAAGGGGAAAGGGTCGTTTCTGTGGCTACCGTGGTCGATGGCGGGAAGGAAGAGGAAGATCAGTCTTTAGACTATGAAAACTGATGCAGACATAGATCAACTCTTTAACAGGTTTGCCGACAGCAATCCCCGCCCACAAATAGAGTTGCACTACCGCAACGAGTTTACGCTGTTGGTGGCAATTGTGCTTTCCGCTCGCACCACGGATGTGAGCGTAAATAAGATTACGGATAAGCTGTTTGAAGTAGTAGATTCGCCGGAAAGAATGCTGCAATTGGGGGAAAGTGGCCTCAAGGGCTATATAAACAGCATCGGACTTTATAATTCCAAGGCAAAAAACATAATGAGGCTGAGCGAGATTCTGGTCAGAGAGCACGCGGGACAGGTGCCCAAAGAATTCGATACTTTAGTAGATTTGCCTGGTGTGGGCAGAAAAAGTGCCAATGTATTCTTGAACTCGGCCTTTGGAATTCCGGCAATCGCGGTGGATACCCATGTCTTCCGAGTCAGCAACAGAATAGGCATAGTCCGGGAGAAGACGGTTTTGGGGGTCGAGACGTCTCTTAACAAGGTCGTCCCCGAAAAATGGAAGTTGTACGCACACCACTGGCTGGTGCTGCATGGAAGGTACGTATGCAAGGCGCGCACGCCCCTGTGTCGCAAATGTATTATCAGTGACCTGTGCGACAGTAGTGAGAGCTGGTTGCCCGAATAGCGCCTTTAAAAGTTCGCTGCTTCCTAGCCAAAGCTTTACAAGAAGCCTTGATAGCCTTGGCAATGCCATAAGCAGAAGCCAGAGCCAATCCCTCCGGGGGAAGAGCGGTGACTCCAGCAGCCTTATTCAGGATCTAGGACCCAGTCTCTACCAAACCAGACAGATATTACAGTAATAAGGGAAGCTCCTCGATAAAAGTACCCAGCCCTTGAAGAATCTGGGGGTACCCTGCTTAGCAAGTTTAGGATTTTTGGACAGGAGGAACAGCCCCAGCTCTTTGAGTAGTGCTGGAGTGGGCCACAGGCTGGGATCTGCACGCTGATTATATCGCGTCCCTTGACTCGCGGAGCAGTCCTGGCTTTGAATACAGGATGAGAACCATCAGGCACGGTGGCTAAAATTGTTGACTATATCACATGTGTTTCCACATATATGAGTGGGTGGATGTTGGATATTGGTCATGGACGGCGAGGACATAAAGGACTTTTTTGTGAGATTTAGGGGAATCATAGCCACGCTGGTGGTGCTAGTATTGTGTTCTTCTACCGCTGTTTTCTTGTTTGAGACCCGCAGTGAGAACATACTGAAGCAAGAAGGTGATGCAATGTACAGGGCACTCAAGAGTATCAGCGAGGAAGGAATAGCTAAGGACTTTGCCAGCATTGCCAACGGAAAGGGCATTAGCGCGCGTCTGGCGAAGTTCAGACTGGCGGAGAGTTACGTGCTGAAGAAGGACGTGCCTGCGGCCCAGAGGATTTATACCGAATTGGCGCAGGATAGTGGCTTGGCGCGGGAGTTGCGAGAGCTAGCCGAATATATGAGTGTTGTATTATCTGTTGGCTCGGGTGAAGGAGAGGCGGATGCACTTGAAAGTAAGCTGATTAAGCTGGCCTCGAGCAAGGAGGGTGCGTACAAATCCTCAGCTAAGGAAACATTGGTTGTATTAAAGCTCAGGAATAATGATGTCGATTCTGCCGTTAGGATCATGAGGGAGATATTGGGTGATACGTCTTCCAATCCAGATGTTAGAAGGAACATAGAAAGTTTACTGAGAGTTTACAGCAATTAACAGTTTTTACACTCTCCCGTCTTGAAAAATCGGCTCCTGATGATTAGGTAAGTGTTTAGATACGTTAGAAGCGGGGTGGCATCATGGAAGATGTCAAGATTGGAGATGTCGAGGAGTTGAAGTTCGGCGCAGAGGTGGGCAAGGTCCTAAACCTTGTAGTGCATTCCCTGTACACCAATAAAGATATCTTCCTGCGTGAGGTTGTTTCCAATGCCTCCGATGCGTGCGATAAGCTGCGGTACATGTCCCTTTCCAATCAGGACCTCTTAGAAGCTGGAGAAGAGCTCAAAATAGTCATCAGCGTAAATAAGGACAGGCGGGAACTTACTATACGCGATAACGGCATAGGGATGAGTCGCCAAGAGTTGGTGGAAAATCTCGGGACCATTGCGAGTTCTGGCACGCAGAGATTCTTGGAGGCGTTGGGCGAAAGCAAGTCCGGGTACGATTTAATTGGAAAGTTTGGTGTAGGCTTCTACTCGGTCTTCATGGTGGCAAGCAAGGTCATTGTGGAGTCTAGCAAAGCGAGAGAAGAAGTTGGACACAAGTGGCAATCCTCAGGAGATGGGGTTTTTTCCGTGTCCAGGATCGAAGGAAATGCGGATCGGGGAACCAGGGTGACCTTGACTCTCAGGGAAGATGAGGTTGGGTTCTTAGACAAGTTTCGCATAGAGCACATTGTAACCACATACTCTGATCACGTTGGGTACCCGATATATTTCATAGGTGAGGACGGGACGGAGGAGAGGCTCAACAGCGGAGTTGCGATCTGGACCAAGCCGAAAGACGACATATCTGAAAGTGAGCATTTAGACTTTTTCCGCTCCGTTTCGCACATCGGAAGCGAGCCCTGGATGGTAATTCACAACAAAAACGAAGGGGCTGTAGAGTATATTAACCTGCTTTATATACCTTCAGTCAAACCATTTGATTTGTTTCACCCCGACCGCAGGTGTTCTGTAAAGTTGTACATGAACAGGGTGTTCGTCACGGAAGACAACGTGCAGATAGTTCCCCCGTATCTGCGCTTTTTGAGGGGTGTAATAGACTCTTCCGACCTACTGTTGAACATAAGTCGGGAGACCTTGCAGAACAATCGGGTAGTAGAGAAGATCAAATCCTCCGTGACTAAGCGTGTGCTTACTGGGCTCAAAGAGAAGTCCGAGAACGATTTTGAGAGCTATAAAAAATTCTGGGAGAATTTCGGCTCCGTTCTCAAGGAAGGCCTGTGTGAAAGCATGGATACCGAATCCAGAGAGGCGATCCTCGCGGTTTGTAGGTTCTACAGCAGCAAGGGCAAAGGAGAGCTGGTAAGCTTAGAAGAATATATCTCAAGGATGAAGCCGGAGCAGAAGTACATCTTTTACCTATCAGGCAACGATCTGGAGTCCACCATGAGGAGCCCTCAGATCGAGGGACTAATCAGCAAGGAGGTTGAGGTAATTCTGCTCGTAGACCCTGTGGATGACTTTTGGACTAGCGTGGTTTCTGAATACAAGGGGGTATCATTCAAGTCCGTGACGCGCATTGTTGAGCAGGACTTAGAGAAGCTTGCGGACGTGATAAAAAAGAGGAAGTCGACAAAAGACGCTACTGACGAGGATCAAGCTCAGTCGCAGGAGAACGTGGAGTCCTTCATTGCGTACATGAAAAAGGTACTTGACGGTGTCGCTAGTGACGTCAAGGCCTCCAAAAAGCTTACCACCAGCCTGGTGTGTCTTGCGGTACCGGAGCACTCTTTGGACATAAGAATGGAGAGGTTCTTGAGGGAACAGCGGCAGCTTAATCATAAGGGAAACAGAATTCTCGAAGTCAACGTTGAACATCCTGTGCTGTGCAGCCTGCTGAAGGAGTACAAGGACAACGGAGAAAGTGAGTTCCTAGAAAACATGGTGCACGTCCTGTTCAACCAGGCTTGTGTCGTGGAGGGCGAAGAAGTCGGCAGTGCAGTCGACTTTGCAAGCCGTATGAATCAGGTATTCGCTGCACTGCTGAATAAGAGATAGCGCGAATCATTTTCGGTATGGGACAAATAAGGACCTGGGCGACCTCTACGTGGGATACGGTGCCACCCAGGTCTGGGTCGTTTGGAGGCAAAGGTCACTAGTCTCGGTAGGTAGGGAGGTTGCGCACGTAGAAGCAGTTCGGGGTTTGCTGGACTAACGCGGTGATGTTAGTAGTAGTCGATGAAATTGAAGCTTCGGACAGGAGCCAGCTCCGCAGCAAATTGACTACAGCGAGGAAGCACCTGGCAAGGGGGAGTGGTCATCATCGATGATTTTAAACCGAAATTGTGTGGTAAACAAAAATGCTGACAGTGGGGGACCTCGTGTCAAGTTACCAGTGGCGCGGTTGTAGGCACTGGCAGGGGTGCGGTGTTTACTTAGGTGGACTGACACACCCCAGGCCGCGAGATGAAAAGTCGTATATCAGAGGCGGTATCAGAGGCAGTTTAAGATTACCGTGTCGCACATATGACACTAGTCCAGAAGATCATCGGGCACCATCTGCCACCCACCACCCCATCTTTTTTACAGACGTGTGTAAGAGGTCTTGAAGCAATATCGCGGCTGTATGGATTTTAGGATCAGGTAAACCGTCAGGACTTGCCGAGCTGGCACGACAATGGTCTGGTAGATGGAATTGAAATTCCGGGTTGACGTGTGATTCATTCTGGTAGAGGCGCAATTTAGCTCGTCGCCCTCCCTTACTCAACTGTTGTACATGACCCTTCAGCAGATCAAAAAATTATGGTGCACTAAACTCTAGCGGCAAGTGCCCCACCACTCAGAGGTTGGCAGTCGCTCCGGATACTATGCCGCACGGAAATAAATATGGCGGATTGCAGTAGATTCCAGCGGGAAATGGGGACTATACCTCACTGCATAGCACATATGTCACAAGATCGCCATGAACTGTGCCACGAAATCCACAGCAGAGCCTCATCGCTCCGTAGCTAGTCCGCTATGTGCACCGAAAATGCGGCAATTTATGGGACTTGTGAGGCTTTTTTACAATACTTTGTAAAATATTGTAGTCTCAAGAGCACACCCATCCAAAAAACACTTGCGACTCTTCGGAAAAGCGTGTAGACTCACCACCGAGGGGGGAGCTTGGGTGGCTTTGTTCTACTAAGATAAAGTGTGTGTGTGTTACCTAATGGTTATGCATTGACCGTAGAACAAAGCCCCAGTTGCCTGATTAATTTCTTAATCAGGGTATCCGCATTGTAGCCCGGGAGTTCTCTTGAGTCAATAGGCATGTTGGATTTTTATGGTGGGGGCCCTCTCGTCTTTGCATCCGGGGACCCTGTCCGGGGTGGGTTTCCCACTTGTGGGCGGTTCCTCTTTGGCTCCGTTTCACGTAGCTGACTTTGAACTCCTGTGTTCCCTTTTGTCGCACAGCCGCGGCTTTTCCTTCCGAGATAGGAGTCCTGGGGACTACCCCCCAGAAAATACCTTGTTAAATATGAAGTCGACGTGCTTTGTGTAATAATCGAGGCTCAATAGCGAATCCAGGTCCCCTGGGCTTATCCCCTCCAATAGGGGGTGTATCTTCACATTGGCAATGAAGTCTCCATTGTTGTCTAACGCGTTTATGGCGCTGTCTTGAACTATGCGGTACGCATTCTCTCTGCTCATACCCGAGTCCACCAACATCAGCAAAACACGCTGTGAGAGCAGGATCCCCCTGGAAGACTTGAGATTTTCCTCGATACTGTCCTCATGGATCCGCATGCCCTTCAATATATCCGCAAGACGGACAAGCGCAAAGTTAAGCGTTATGCAGGCGTCTGGCGCTATGAACCGTTCAACCGAGGAATGGGAAATGTCCCTCTCATGCCACAGCGCAACATTCTCCATCGCGGGTACAACGTAGCTCCTAACCACCCTGGCAAGTCCTGTTAGATTCTCACTTAAAACAGGATTCTTCTTGTGCGGCATGGCAGAACTGCCCTTCTGTCCGGCGGAAAATGGTTCGCTCACCTCTAGAATTTCTGTTTGCTGCAGATGTCGCAACTCTGTGGCAAGCCTTTCTATCGATGAAGCTATTATACCAAATGTCGCAAAAAGCATGGCATAGCGGTCTCTCGGCACAACCTGTGATGCTATGACCTCAGGCACCAACCCAAGAGCCTGGGCCACATGCACTTCCACACGCGGGTCAAGGTGTGCAAAATTCCCCATCGCACCCGAGATTTTACATACTGATATTTCCTTCTGAGCATTAACCAATCGCTTGTAGTTGCGCTCAAACTCGGCATAAAACCGGGCAAGCTTGAGGCCGAATGTTATTGGCTCCGCGTGTACACCATGGCTTCTCCCCACACATATTAGGTATTTTGTCTCTTCCGACCTTTCTTTTAGCGCACACATAACCGCCTCGATATCACCTAAAAGGATATCGCAAGACTCCTTCAGCTGCAGTGAAAAGCATGTGTCTAGGACATCAGAGCTGGTCATGCCATAATGCAGGTATCGCACATCTGCGTTTGAGGACTCTGTTATGTAGGAGAGAAAGGCAATGACATCGTGTTTTACTTTCGCTTCTATTGCGTGAATTTTTTGTATGTCAAGCTGGTCACTGAAGGTCTTAAGACTGTCAAGCACATGGCCGGGCACAACCCCCAATTCCACTTGCGCTTCACATGCATGCACTTCTATCTTCAGCCAAATTTTGTATCTATTCGCCTCTTCCCAAATCGCCGTCATCTCGGGAAGACTGTAACGCTCTATCACTAGAGATCTCTGAATCCTGACAGGGCCAATAGTAAAGCAAATCTCCAGCTTGCACAACAGGGACTCATTAAGTCACAGGCGTCCCCCTCCCAGATCAGCGCAGTTGGCAGCCAATCCACAACAAAGCCTCATGTGTAGACGAGCAGGAGAATCAGCCTAGCGGCCGTCAATTCGTTGCAAAACACAGGGATGTAGCGGTGTCGAATGGGCTATGAAGATCGTAATGAAGTGCGGAATCACGCGCTAGATGAGATTTTGTCTGTATTCTCTGGGGTTGTCGCGCCATTTATTTTCTTGCTTCATACTTAGCGCTCATTTATCATTGGGCGTCGTGATTGCGGGAGTAGCTCAGTGGTAGAGTACAACCTTGCCAAGGTTGGGGCCGAGGGTTCGATCCCCTTCTCCCGCTCGTGGTGTCGTGCGTTTTTGTCTGTCAAGTTTAGTAGTGACATGGGCTCGCGGGAGTAGCTCAGTGGTAGAGTACGACCTTCCCAAGGTTGGGGCCGAGGGTTCGATCCCCTTCTCCCGCTCATGGTTCCTAGCTTGTTGATATCTGGACTTTGTCCGGGTCAGTGGCAGGTTTGGTATCTTAAAATCGCACCCATTATTAAAGCAGCAATCAAGCTATGTACGCAGTGCCAGGGCAGCACCTTTAAATAAAACTTGCGCCATTTGACCGTAACCCCAGCTATCGCGACAATATGGAGTTGTGTTCCAGCCGTAGATTTGCTATCTTCATGCGGTGCCCGCAAGTTAACAGAGCAAGTGGCCTGTCGGCAGATAGCCGCCTAAAAGCACAAGAGGCTTCGTGCCCTAGGCACATGCTTCGCCCCTAATCTAGCGGCGTACCACCGGAGATTGCTTTTTGGAGTGTTCTCATGACACAGCCGTCCTTGAACATGCTATTCCTTCTTGCCATACCCTTTTTGATATACTACGTATTCTGCTCCACAGTTGCATTCATATACATTGCAATCGGACAAATTTTAAATACAGCACAGACCACTTTTACCTACACGTTAGAAAGTCTTGTCCTAGCATTCTGCGGCGTAGACTTGAATCATCCGGATCCCGGGCACACACAAAACCACCTGGAACTCTGCATGCTGTTAGCATTGATGTACACGATAGTAGTGACACCCATAATCGTTATACGTTCAGTGATGCATGCGGTTACAGAGTGTCTGGTGACTGGCGCTCTCTTGAGCGAGCTGGCGTTCACAAACAATATCTCTAGCATGTACTCTCTCTACAGCAAAAGCAAGCAGGTACTGCACCTCGCCATTTTTGATACAGACGGGCCACTTGACATTCTCTGCGATACCCCCAAAGCACTAGCCAGCAACGCATTGGCAATGCTCCTAATATTGCCTATCTTCCTGGAAATTTTCTTGCGAACAGTCTCAAACACGGTGCTTACCATATTAAAACGCCTTGCAAACACCATAAGCAGGAAGTGCACCCCCTGTTGTGAAGCCTCTCCGCCGGCAGGCGGTAACGCACCACTTGCAAGTGCCCCCGGAAAATGTGGAGTAAAGCTCGTGTGCGCGCTTGCCTCAGTATTGGTACTCCCCATCGCACTTGTATTCGGCGTCGTAATCGCAATCGGGTATTCCTTGCCTAACGCCGCGAAAGTTGTTCTCGAAGTCATCTTGGACCGCAGCACCCCTCTAACACCTGATTATATCACCACCCATTTACATCCCTCCCTATATCCCCAAAGCCACCCAACCGCACCCCAAGCACCTATCAAAAATCACGCTCCAGCAAACACGGCAGGTATCTCATCTGGCCAAAGCCCAGATACGTCGACAGCGCACCTTAAGGCAGCAACCGTGTCCCATCCCTCCGGCAGCAGCAAACTTCAAAGGACGAAAAAATCATGGAACCTCAAATCCTACGCACAGGAACAAACGAACTTAGAGTCGTCAATGAGCCAGGACTACACCACATACAACCACTCTCTGGGTCGTGGCACTAACCACTGCAGCAGGCCAACGTGCCAAGCGGAATTACCCCCCCTTCTTGAAGAGGACCCGCATTGGGGCGTCCAGAAAAACTTCCCGCCAACCGTGCTTCCGTAGCGCAAATGCCAGGAACAGCGCCACAGCTGCGTACGCAACGTTCCACCCAGACAAGGATAAGCCCAAGAAAACGAAGCTGGGCGTGCTGCAGGAAACAACGTCCCGATTCAGTAAGTCGAATTTCATCTCACTGGGGGTGGAGTTGGCTTCCAACTCACCAGCACAGTGTAAAAAATCCGCAAACCATCCGTACTCCAGCCCCGCATGGTAAGTAGAAAGCACTGCGACACCCAAGTAACATGCGACTGACGCAGAAAAGGAATACCTATCTCCTCTCCATGTGTTAATTAAGGACGGCAACAACGCAGCAAAATACGGAACCCTCTCGTACAGGCAAAGCTTGCAAGGGACTAGATGAAAAACCATCTCAGCGGTGTAAGCGGTAACCAGCGCCAGAACGCTGCCAACAAGGAAAAGAACCCCACATCGTCTCACAAACCAATCCCCCGAATAAATGCTGTGCGCAGGACTACAACACTATATTTCAAAGCATAAGACACCTGCAGCTTAGCACAAATGAACGCCAGCATGTACATCAGCACCATAGAGTAGATCGACAACACCGCCCCCTCGGTCATTATTGACAGGCAGTTGCTGTATCTCAACCTAAGCATCGATGCAGGCCATGGTCTCAGGAGAATCAGGAGATTGAAAAACACAAATGGTACCAAAAAGAATATAAGGAGGTGCATTGAGTAGTTAACCCACAACGGACACTGGAATACTCCGGCACAGATTTTGTCGTAGGAACTTCCGACAGCATTGTACAACGACACCACAGCCGGCATCGCTATGGCAACGCTAAGAAGCTGCCCAAACGCTGCCTGAATCACCACCGTATCAGCGCTATCTAGGCGCCCCTCTCGGCTGTTCTGGAACACGAAAATAGACAATACACCAACTAAAAGCAGGGCAATTGCTACCTGAAGAAAAAACGGCGCCATTCCCAAGCCACTGGCAAACGCGGCCTCCGAGAGCGGAGGAAAAAGGCCTTGCGTCATGTAGTAGGCTATGTGAGAAACCAACAAAGCTGCAAGCGAGGCCCAGTGTTCCTGCCAAGCCGGCAAATAGCCTATTCCTAGAAAGGTACTTATCACCCTACCAGGAATCACCAAACCGATAAGCCTGATGAAAACCTTAAGAAGAGACCTAAACATATCTGAAGCCACAAACGTGAGTGCACGGGGCCGGAAGAACAAGAAAGTGCAAACTGCCCAGCACTTAGATACCTACTCCACGAGGTATGTCAATCGTTTTTACCAAAACGGCTTGACCTATGGTACGCTGGTGTGTAGAATTCGCGGGTTTTGCATTCGGTGGATCTCGTGGCTAAGAAAGGTGCTGGTCTGTTAGTCAAGTTGGTGAGCAGCGAGGGTACAGGCTGTTTCTACGTCAAAAAGCGTGACCCCAAAAAGCTGGTTGAAAAGCTATCTTTCCGTAAATATGACCGGGTAGCCAGGAAGCATGTCCTGTTTAAAGAGGAAAAACTCAGATAGGGGCTTTATGCTCGCTCCGTGTTTCCGAACTGCTTGTGTGTAGGCTCGCCTCTGCGCGTGTCAGCGGGCGGCTGTGCCCCCAGCCTTTGCGGTGTGGTTTTGGCCCCAGGGGCTGAATGTGCTCTGAAATAGCATCAGCCTGAGGGGGTTATTCGACTTGATTCTGCGTGCGCACTGAGTGAATCGTAGAGGAGGCAGCCTCTATGCAACTTGCGAATACTTGTCCACGCCGCAGGTGACGTACGGTTCCGTTTCTGACAGCACGCAGGCTATTGTAGTACCTGGACTTACATGAAACTGGGAGCGGGGGCCCGCGGGCTGAGATCTGGTCTGTGTTCTTCTTGATATGCACTCGATACTGCATCGTTCTCTAGTGTGAGTACGTGGTCTGGGGCATACGCCGGATAGTCGTCTATTGCCGACCCATATTGCGCACTGATGCCGCGGGGAATGTCGTCCTGCTCCACCTGCATGCTCTGCTGCACTTCAACTAATGCCGAGTCACCGTGCCCCAAGGATTCATTGCCATCAGCAAAATAGCCTTCCTCCGCGTATGACCCTGCGGAAGGGGTTTCCGTGTGCTCCTTTCTCCTACCATAAGAATGACCCACGTACTTGTCCCCAGGGTGCCCGAGTTGAGGCCCTGGACTTCTGGATTCCCGAGATGCCGACAACAAAAACTCTGCGTCTCTTTTGCACCTCGCCCTATCGGACATCCACATGATGCCTACGATTATGACAACTACCGCAATCAAAATCACAATTGCAGACCCAGCAACTAGGACCCGCATGTTTAAAGTCGAAACAAAATTATGTGCAAAAAACTCGAGAATTTCTTTCTCGAATACGGCCATGGAGACCGCAACCAAAGTCGCGATTGTAGCGAAAAATACGCTCACTGTAATCAACTTACCCCTCGTTCGTGCGACAAACCCACGCGCTAAACGGGCCCTGCACAGTAGAATATTCTTTCCCTCACTATCAAGTAACCCCATGGAGGTCAATATCCGCGAGTATGGAACCTCTGCGTCTTCACCTATAGTAGTAAGGCTTTGTCGTGGATCAGCAAGCAGCAAATTGATGATAAACCTGTCACCTTTGTCTATAGCAACATCCATGGGAGTCTTCCCATCAGATCTGGCGTTCAGGTTAATGCCCTTATAGCCGAGTAACCTCTTCACAAACTCGAAATCTTGTGCCTTAACGGCCAGGTGCATTATGGTTCCGGTCTTTGGCGCGTTAACATTCAAAGCGGTGAATCCCACAGCACTTGCGGCGTTAGGATCGCAGCCAGAATTTTCGATGAGAAACTTCGCCATCTTTACGTTGCCGGACTCCACAGCTATATACAGAGCAGTGCGTCCGTCAGGGCGTTTGCTACGCTTATATATATGGGATAGAATCTTTTCCTTCTGGACATCGGAGATAGAGCCACCCCATCGGCCCAGTTCCGCAATCATGGACTCATATCCCCACGCACCGTTGACTCTGGAATCGGGATCCAATCCTGTGACGTTCTCCACGATGTATTTCATCATTTCTAGGTTGTTGTCGGCGCAGCTGGCCGCATAGTGCATAACGCTCCAGCCATCGCAGTCGGCTTCCAACAGGACATCTGGGCACCTAGCCTGCAGGAACTGCAACACGTCAGTCGACCCGCTCAATGCCGCGGTGTGCCCAACGTTGGAGTAAGGAATTTTCGTTCTACTTGTAAAAGCTCCAGCGTCAAGCAGCAATCCAACTATCTCAACATTGTTAGACTTTGCGGCGCAGTGTACCGGGGTGAACCCGTGTAGGTTATCCGCATTAACATTTACACCCTCTTCCCGCAACAACCATCGCACCACACCGACACAGCCATAGTAGGCAGCCATCGACAGCAGTTGTTCACCTAGGCTGTTTTCAGGGCAAGAAACCATGTTCCGCCGCGCAACCGGTGTATACGCCTTGCTCGGCAGCAGCGGTTTATCGACGCTACCCAAAGGAGTGACTCCGTGCGAAGATTCGTCCTCCGAAGCAGGTGAGCTACTGATTTTGGCTGCCTGTCTGCTGCGCGAAAACACCTTGCGTGACATGTCACGATACTTGTGGGTACTCTTCAGACCCGATAGCTCACCAACGAACCTCTCGTTGCACCTCAAAAACAACTCGAGAACCCGCAGATACTCCCCTCCCACCGGTTCCATCAATGACCCGGGGTTTAGCTCCATCTCGAGGTTGAGCAGCGTCACAAAATCCAGGACGGCATCTCGGGCGGGTGCATTGTGCCTCATGTGCTCCAGCAGTGCCCCTACACCGGTGTTCTCCAGAAGCATGTTCATTATTTCGAGCAGCTCGCTCCAATTGCCGTGATCACCGTTGTTATAACCACCAAGTGCTATTCTCGTGGCGTACACTACTGGAATAACATTTTCGCCGGCACCGTAAGTATCACACATTCCGTGGTGGCAATTCGCACCCAGGTCGATTAGCGTCCTGACCATCTGAGGGCACTTTTTCTCTATTGCGTAGAAGATGGCAGTTTTGCTCGTGTGCTCTGTGTGACGCATGCGGGACTTAACCCCTTGCATCTCGCTATCACAAAGCGGTACAAGCTTTTGGGATGCAACCGCATCTACGTCTCCACCCCTGTCAATGATGAGCCTACAAAGTTCGTAGAGCTCCTTCCCGCTGACGCCACCCTCTCCCAACAGAAACGGCAGATGTATGGGCTCACACCCGTGAACCATCACAATATCCCTGGACGACCATCGCGGGTCAAACAGTTTATCCTCCGGATCCGCACTGAAGGCCACTTCCCTCTTGGTGAGGTTCTTCGCAACATACAGCTTGGACCGGGATAGGCTATCGCTCTCCGCGCACGCGCGCACCACTTTCCACAAAACACCACCGCATCTTAATCCCATCGATCCTGCGACTGTGCCATTCAGTCTGGCAACAAGCCCCGCTAGAGCGCTGCTGCCTTGTAACACATGCGTACGCATGGGTAAACCCCCCGACCAACCCGCTATTCGACCCTGAATTCCGGCGTTCTAAAACTTGATGTTTTCAAATCACCTATGAGTTCCCGGAGTTCCACCCGGGATGCAACTTTGTACCAAAGACACCACGGCAACACAAGTTTGGCAGGAACAAGTATGACTTTGTGCAAATCTAGAGTTAATACGGAAGTAACCTATAAAAAATTGCGGATGCACTAGGTCTGTGCTTAACCCTGCCCGATATTGGTAAACAAAATATGAACTAGCCGTCAGAATCTGTCGGATACTTTTGAGGTTTACGCGTTGGGTAGCAGCGTTTTGGGAATCCCCTGCGCGCAGTGCGTATTACAAGCAATATTTTTATGGGTGAGTGGCAATTCTGTTTGATTTCTCTGTTTTTGAAGGTATATTCTAGTGCCGCGCGGTTCTGGAGCGGCCTGCGGTTTTCTGTTTTTTGTTTATGGGTACGTCATGGAAGGTGATGAGACTTGCGGGGATGTGGGAAGTTTGGAGTCTGGTGGTGCCATACCGGAGGATCTCAAATCCAAAGTCATGGAGGTCGTGGTTGACTGTTTAAAGTTGAAGGATGAACAAAAGCAGGTTCTTTCTGGGACCACAAGTTTGGCAAAAGACTTCAATCTGGACAGTCTGGATTTCGTAGATCTGGTGATGTCTCTGGAAGAAAAGTTCTCTATAGAGATCTCCGACGAAGAAGCACAGGCGTTGGAGACCGTGGATGACATTTGCAAGTACATACACAGTAGATCGAGTGCTGCGTAGCGCATTTGTTCTCTACGGGCCCTTGAACGGCCTATTTGGTGTAGTCTGCAGTTCCTCGTATTGTTAGCAGGCCTGCCGCGCGCGGTTCGTGTGGCTCGGTGTCTTTTGTGTTGGGTTCGGGATTTGCATGTGGTGTTCGTATGTCTGAGAGAGTGAAGGTTGTGGTAACCGGGATGGGCTTGGTGACCCCCTTGGGGCACGACATCAAGTCAGTCTGGGATAACCTTACCAATGGGGAGTCTGGCATAGGGGCTATCTGTGGGTTTGATGCCTCAGACCTGGATTGCAAAGTGGGCGGCCAAGTGTTGCTTGAGAGTCAGCGCAAAGATCAGCCAGAGAGGCATGTGCTGGATCCTACCCGGTGGTTGGACGAGAGAGAAGTCAAAAAAGTAGACCGCTTTATCATTCTAGGCGTCGCAGCTGCTGATATGGCGCTGTCGGACTCGGGTCTGTTGGACTCAAAGCCGGACCTGGACCGAGTGGGAGTTTTGGTTGGGTCCGGAATAGGAGGTCTTCCATCGATTGAAAGAAACGTAACAGCTATGAACGAGCGCGGCCCTAGGAGGGTGAGTCCTTTCTTCATACCAGGAAGCCTCGTTAACTTGCTGCCTGGACACATTTCTATGAGATATGGATTTACTGGGTGCTGCAGTGCACCTGTAGGTGCTTGTGCCACTGGTGCGATAGCGATCGCTGACGGTGCGCGGGTTATCGCGTCTGGGGAGGCAGACGTTGTGCTGGCGGGAGGCGCTGAAGGCGCATTGTGTAGGACAGCCGTTTCCGGATTCTGCGTCATCCAGGCTCTTTCCACGAAATTCAACGACACACCAAATCTGGCTTCGCGCCCTTGGGATAAGGAGAGGGATGGCTTTGTAATGGGCGATGGTGCCGGAGTTGTGGTGCTAGAAAATTATGAGCATGCAAAAAAACGAGGGGCAAGGATCTATGCGGAGCTGGTGGGGTATGGCTTAAGTTCCGACGCCTACCACATAACAGCCCCCCACCCCGAGGGCAAGGGTGGAGCACATGCGATGAAGCGCGCCCTTAAGGCTTCAGAAATTTCCCCAGAAAACATAGGATATATTAACGCTCACGGCACCTCCACCATGGTAGGGGACAGTGTAGAGATATCTGCAATAAAAGAGGTGTTCGGCGCGCATGCTTACAACGTACCGATATCTTCGACCAAGTCTGCCATAGGGCACTTGTTGGGTGCTGCAGGGAGCGTCGAGGCAATTTTCACCGTGCTCTCCATTTGTCACGGAACCGTGCCTCCAACATTGAATCTGCTGAACCCTTCTGAGGATAGCAGGCTCAACCTCGTGCCTCTGGCGTCGCAAAAGCATAAAGTGTCGAGTGCCATGTCCAATTCCTTTGGTTTTGGTGGGGTAAACGCGTCATTGGTGTTCAGCGCAGTGTAGCACCCGCCTCCAGTCCCCCTCTTGCGCGTACGCTCGATACCTGTAGGTGCGAATTTGCGGCCTTGAAACATGCAGTTGTTCTAATCGCCTGGACGGGCACACTGCGGTGCCACCCGTATCCGCTCAGAAGGTGCCTCTGGGCCGTATCCAGAATGGCCAGTGAGCATATCCGCACTTAATAGTTGTGAAATAAAAATACTCTAGCATGGCATGATTAGTCGTATCACCGCGAAAGCGCCGTTATGGAATATTTCAAGCAGTTGGTTGCATCCGCAATGCAGTATAGCGCATCACACCTTTGTTGCGTCGTAGGGCTGCCCCCGGCCATAAGGAGGCTGGGTCATATGGAGTTCCTGCAGGTAGGAAAGATCAGACCTAAAGACATGGAGGATATGATATCTTCGTTATTCCCCCCGGAAGTGCGCACGGAGCTGAACGATATGGGCGAAGCCACAGTTGACATGGAATTTGATGGGGTACACCTACTGAAAGTGTATGCAGTGCGGAACACTGAAGCCCCTTCCACTGAAACCAAGATTATAGCCGTTATAAAGGAGCTGACACCCCCTTCAGATGGGGATTTACCACCTGGACTTCTACAAGCGATATCAGGTTCCTCGTGCGGGGCCGTGTTGCTGGGAGGGGCAGTCCATCACAACAAAGACGCCACTGTCGGCCTTTTGCTGGAAAAGATTGGCAGGGCTAAGAAGAAGCACATTCTCGCTTTTGGGTGGAACAAGCCTCTCATCAGTGCGCCTGAGAGCTCGATAATAAGTTCCTACAACAAATCGCAAGCTAGTTCCGACTTTATTAGGAATCAGGCAGCTGACATGGTTGTGTTTCGAGGCCTGGACCACAACCTCATTAACACGGTGCACAGCTGTGTTATGATGGGCATTTTGGTGGTTGCAACGGTGGATGCAGCTTCCACCGCTTATATGCTGGAGAGAGTAATTTCCATGTTCCAGGATAGAGAGTCCGGTACCAGATTCCTCTCCTCGCATGTACTCGGCGCAGCTTTTCAGGTGTTCATCTCAAAAAGAGCATCCGGACCGTGTTTGTACTTGTACGATTTCATTAGGTTCGACCAGGAAATCAAGAGGCTCATCGCAGATAACAATGTGGCACAGATAGAAAACCGGAACATGGTTCAGGCGATCCATGCACTAATCGACGAGAATCAGTTGACACACTACGACGCTCACCCCATCCTCGCCTGCTTGATAAAACAACCAGAAGTACAGGGCATCGGAGCTGGCACGGCAGAAGTTGAATTTTAGGGTCTGAAAGCTCGCATCGCCTGCAGTGCGGTTTTAGCCCGCCTCGGTTTGTTGGAACTTAGCACCAGCGCGTTGTGACGTCCCGACGACGTGCAGCGTCGTTTGGTAGACGTTACGCTACGTGGAAGCCGTGTATTAATGTTGTTATATGCTTCCGTTTGCGGTTTTCGCGCCAGATTGCTTTTTCAACTTGAAGCGTGACACAATCCCGCATAGAATGCCTGGCATAGGTTCCTGATCTCCTGTTATGGCAGCTTTCCTAGATAGCGCGTTACATCTGGACCCCCTAGTTCAGGGCAAAACCCCTGAGGAAACAACTGTGGTTGTTGCCATGTCGGGGGGCGTAGACAGCTCAGCGGTTGCGCTATTGTTGCACCACCTCGGGTACAAAGTCATAGGCGCCACGATGCGGCTATATGGCGGGCAAGCAACACCCGGCAAGTCGTGCTGCGGCAGCACAGACATATACGATGCGAAACGCGTGGCGGATGCGCTCGGTGTTCCACATTACGTACTGAATTACGAAGAAACTTTCAAGAAAGAGGTGATTGACGAGTTTGTGAACTCTTACAAGCGCGGCGAGACTCCCGTGCCTTGCGTGCAGTGCAACCAGACCGTAAAGTTCAGGGACATGCTCAAGGCCGCAAAAACTATAGGTAGCGATGTTGTGGCCACTGGGCACTACGTGAGAAGGGTCGAAGTTGCAGGCGAACAACAGATATGGGCAGGCAAGGATGCCACGAAGGACCAGAGCTATTTCCTATTCTCCATAACCTTGGAGCAACTACAATTTGTTAGATTTCCCTTAGGTGGCCTCGCAAAAAGCGACGTCAGGCAGGTTGCCCGGGAGTTCAACCTGCCAGTGGCTGACAAGCCAGATAGTCAGGATATATGTTTCGTATCACACAGCTACAGAGACACCCTCAGAAAACTAGACCCCCTGGCAATAAAAAAAGGGAAAATCGTGCATGTGGATGGGCACGTACTGGGAGAGCATGACGGAATAGCGAATTTTACCGTAGGACAGCGCAGAGGCCTGGGCATTTCGGCGCCGTATCCCCTGTACGTGATCAAACTTGACCCTGAACAAAACACGGTGATAGCGGGGCCGAGATCTTCCCTGATGAAGAGACAGCTGTTCATAAGAGACCTGAACTGGTTGTCAAAACACAACATTCCCGAACATGGGTTAGCCGTAAGTGCCAGGTTGCGATCTTCCGGCCTTGCGGTCCGGGCAGCTCTGCTGAGTGACGGGAGGAGCGGCTATGGCACCGTCACACTCGAAGAAGGGTGCGTCGTTTCGCCCGGGCAGGCTTGTGTATTGTATGATAAGGAGCGCCTTTTAGGCGGTGGTTGGATATACGACAAGCCTTGCAGTCGAAATTATACAGCGGAAAGTATGGGTGCTGAGGACGCACACGTGTGACACAATGAGTGCACTTCAAAGTTGCAGGTGAAACTCGTCCCCAGGAGAGCAACGTCGATCCCGGATGCGCAAAGGTGTCACCTCTAGCAAGGGCCAGGACTCCTTTTCAGCCCCATGTGGTATTTAAACCCTATACTATCCGGGATAGCCCTTCCCGTGCCATATACACAGTGCACTCCGGCAACACCGCCTGTAGAGACATCCAACTCCCCGGTCAACATTTTGCATGAGCATATTATTTCCTCGTTTTACTCGCCTTTGAGTTGTGTATGCACCACTTAAGCCGTTGCCTGATTATTTTTTGTCGGTATCATATAGTTAAGAAATAAAAAAAACCTTTATGGGTGCCCGTGAATTCTGGTGCGAGTAGAATTAGTGCCAAAGTGTCGTATCGCGGCCTAATATCCTGTATACGCTTAATACGTACACCAAACATAGGCCCAGTGGCCTTCCATAGGTTGGTAAGGAAGTATAAAAGTCCTGAAGCAGCGCTGGATGCGCTTGAGTGTGGAGAGTTTGGGAGTATACAAAACATTTGCACGAAAGGCACAGCGGAACGGGAGGTAGAACTCTGCCGTGCAGCAGGAGCAAGAATAATCTGCATCTTCGAGGAAGCGTATCCCGGAATGCTGCTTCATATATATGATCCCCCTCCAGTCATCACCGTGTTGGGCAACCAAAATCTGATACGGGGGGACAACAAAATCGCAATGGTAGGTAGTCGCAACGCTTCGGTCAATGGAAGGCGCATCGCGTATGGAATAGCATCAGACCTTTCCGACGCCGGGTTTGTCACTGTATCGGGACTGGCTAGAGGAATAGATAGCGCAGTTCACAGCGTAGCACTTGAAGGAATGCCCACTATCGCGGTGGCCGCTAGTGGGGTAAATGTTGTGTACCCTAGGGACAACCTGTATCTGTACAAGGCAATAGTGCAGAACGGAGGTGCAGTAATATCAGAGTTGCCGTTTTCCTCCCTGCCCAAGGCAAATTTGTTCCCCAAGCGTAACCGCATAATTTCCGGCATTTCCAAAGGCGTGGTGGTGGTTGAGGCATCTAAAAGATCTGGGTCCTTGATAACCGCAAACCTCGCACTATCCCAGGGAAGGGAGGTCTTAGCAGTACCAGGTTCGGTGCTGGATCCTGGCCACGCTGGCAGTAATTACCTGATCAAGCAGGGCGCGGTCCTGGTGCGAAATGCAGAGGACGTCATACAGGCGCTTGATTTTTCTTCTCATTCTGTGGGTGATGTAAAAGATTACGCAGCTGCCACACGCGATTCAACCGGGAACATGCATCTCACGGGAAAGCGTCCTACCGGAGTTGAACATGCGATCTTGCAGAAGCTGGGCTCAGACCCTACAGACATAGAAGATCTAGCGGCTTGTACCAACATCGGGATCAGCACACTACTGGCAACGTTGGTTGAATTGGAGTTGCTGCAGAAAGTGGCCCGCCTTCCGGGGAACAAGTTCATTTTGAACCGAAAGTAACGGCGAAGCAATCGTAGATCAAGATGCCCCCTTCCGGAGACGACGCATGGATACTACACGTGTCTAGCTTTGAACCTACGCAGATCCAGCCTCGGATAGGACGCGCATGATGGCCAAAATCGCTGTTACGTCCGCTCAAACAGTTTGTCTATTTCGGGTAGGCTGAGCTTGATGTATGTAGGCCTGCCGTGATTGCACTGGCCGGAATGCGGGGTACTCTCCATTTGCCTGAGCAGGCTATTCATTTCCTCTAGCTTCAGCACCCTGCCGCTGCGTATGGAGCTGTAACAGGCGATCGTCCCGCATACGTGCCTAATTTTTTCACTCATAAACAGCGTCTCGCCGATTTCGATGATACTCTCGATTATTTTTGCTAGCATCGGCTTCACATCGAACGCACCGAAAATCGCGGGAACCTCCCTGACAACCACAGTCAAACTTCCCATGGGCTCAATTAACAATCCGAACTTCCGCAGTTGTTCCTTGTGATCGGTGAGAAGTTCCAATTCATACTCGTTATCAAGCTCCACAAACTCCGGCATCAGCAGCGTCTGGCGCTTAATTCCCTCTTCTTCCACGACTTTCTTCATGTACTCGTGTGTCAGCCTTTCGTGCGCAGCATGCTGGTCCACTATGATAGCGTAGCTCCCTGCCCTTGATACTATGTACCGCTCAAATAGTTGACAAACGGCGTTACCGAGGGGGAACTCCTCCACCAGCAGGCCAGAGGTTATTGTTGCAACATCGTCGCGGGTTGCGGTTGGTTTTTTTTGGCTATTGTTCCATACCGAGGCTCCCGTCGTAGGCATCGCCGTATTCGTAACCTCCTGGAAATCCTGGGAGACCCTAAACCGCATGCTTCTTCCCATATCTCTGACTAGTTTCTTTTCATCGATTACCGAACTACGCGCTTTTTGTTGCGTACCGAGACCTAGAGTACGGGACATCGCATCAACTGCAAAGTGATCCGGCATACTACTGCTGCTGTCACATGTGTCGGAAGATAGCCTCTTGTACACATTGCCAGACAGTGCTGTCATCAGCGCCTCAACGATGGTATTGTACACTTGCCTTCTGTCTTGAAATCTAACCTCTAATTTGCTGGGGTGCACGTTAACGTCTACACAGGACGGCAAGATATCCAGGCATAATACCGTAACCGGGTGCTTGTCTTTGGAAATGAAGCCGCTGTATGCGGATTTGATCGCGCCCATAACGACCCCGTTACCGTGCACAGGTCTTCCGTTAACAAACGCATATATCATACTGGGCCTGGATCTGTTGAATGTGGGCACACTTGTGTACCCCGACACACGAACTGAATCCAGCTCCGCATCAATCTTTAGCGACTGCTCCTGAAAAGAGTCACCAAAGGGCTTCATCTCACGCAAACGCGACATCAGGTCACCCCTGGCCAAATATTTGAAGATTGGCTTGTCACCGATAACTAGGGAAAACGACACCCTAAAGTTTACCATAGCAAGCTTGTACATCAAATCGACTATGCTCTGGGTTTCGGCTTTCTCTGTACGCAGGAATTTCAGTCTGGTAGGAGTGGCGAAGAATAAATCCCTCACCTCTACGGAGGTTCCGCAGGACAGTGCTTCTGGCGACAGATCTTTGGTTTTCTCACCACCCTCGAATGTCACGGACCACGCATTCTCTTCTTGTTTGGACTTAGAAACGAGCGTCACCCTGCCTACCGCGGCTATGGAGGTTAACCCTTCGCCCCGAAACCCCATGGATTTGATGTTGCTTAAATCCCCATCGATCAATTTAGACGTGGCGTGACAGATAAACGCCTTTTCTATCTCATCTTTCGGAATTCCGCATCCATCATCGACGACAGAAATTAGTGTGCGCCCTCCCCTTTCTATTCGCACACTAATGGATTTAGCACCCGCATCTATCGAATTCTCGACGAGCTCCTTAACTACGCTGGCCGGGCAGTCTATGACTTCTCCGGCTGCAATTTTATTGACAGTTTGGGCGTTCAAAATGACTATGGGCACAGCGCCACCATGAAATTATGTTATGCTGTGGTCATTATATTGCACAAAACGAAAACCTCACACTTGGATTTGGTGAGTTATAAATCGGTCTAAGACGCGAGGTTCCCTATGTAGCGTCATATCCCCATAATGTAGCCCTCATGGCCTGTAGCATAATGCGTTACCGTCGTGCATCATTTTATCATTGACCATAGTTGATTAAAGGTATAGAGATTGCCAGTGGTTGGGTAGTTTTTATCTATGCAGGGTGTCGTTGTGTCGTCAGTCGATGTGCAGAGTGGCCTGTTGCTATTTAGCGCATTTGCCAATGCTGACATCGTGGTTAAGACCGCTATGGTGACTTTAATAGCATTTTCTGTAGTTTCGTGGGCGGTTATCTTCAAAAAACAGATGGTGCTTGGGAGGCGGGCACGGGAGATAAAGGATCTTGAAGAGCGCTTCAGCCCGCGCAGGACCTTCACCAACCTTTCGGAGATGGCGGAGAACAGCACTGGGGTTGTGGCACAGATACTCAGCTACGGACTCAGGAATTCTGCGCTTGTTTCGGACAAAAGAAGTGGACTCCACCGGTTTATGGCTGCAGAACTCAATAGAGTCCTAGATCAACTGGAGGATAATATAGAGATTTTGGCGACTATAGCGTCTTCCTCTCCCTTTATAGGGCTACTCGGAACAGTGTGGGGGATTGTGCACAGCTTACAATCTATTCCCATTGGTGTAGGTGTAAGCATAGCGTCCATCGCCCCTGGTATGGCAGAAGCCTTGTTTTCAACTGCCCTTGGATTGATCGCTGCTATACCCGCGAACATATTCTACAACAAGTTTACAGCTTCGATCGCGAAGATGTCCAACCGGTTGAGCAACCTTGTATATGAACTCGAGGCATTTGCGGCCGATGATGGGTGATCGCGCGTACATGCGTCTCACCCGACACAGGGGTGCTTGCGGGTTGCACCGCGACATAAGCGTCGCGCCTTTCGTAGACGTTGTGCTGGTGCTTCTGGTGATATTCATGATTTCGCACACGGAGAAGGTGGTACCGTCACTTCCCATAAATTTGCCACAAACAGACAAAGCTGTTAGCCTAGCCGCAGAACAACCGGTAATCTTGACCATCACCGCAAAAGGTAATATATATGTGGGTGGCAGGCTTTCTGGAGAGGCAAGTCTTGGTGCTGATCTCATGGCTGCAACCAAAGGTAGGGAGACCCAGGTGTTTCTACGAGGAGACGGGGATTTGAGCTACGGATCGGTTGTTAGGGTGGTGAGTTTGCTGTTGGGCCTTGGGTTCAAGAAAGTCGCTCTGGTTACTGGTGATGGTGTGGTTGCCAATGTTTATTCGGATCGTGCGTGAGGTGCTCTTAAGCAACGTCCACGTGGTGCTCTCGATACTTCTGCACGTGGCAGTAGGTGCTGTTTATCTCGCGGGTGCGTTCGCGGAGCGCAGCGGAGCCCAACATGGTTCCAGCAATCCCATGGTCGTCCTAAGTCCACTGCCGGAGAAGAGGCTGGAGGAGGCCTCCCCCCTGGAAGAACAGTCAATCGCCCAGGAGCACGATGCAGAGCACGTGTCCCTCCAAGAAAGAATAGAGAGAATTGCAGGGCAGATCGCCGAGGAAAATAACGGGCAGGTCGTAGAGGAAGTACAAAAACCCGTCCAGGGAATACCCAAGCCACCCAGCAGGAAGAGGTCTACGGAAGAGAGGCAAGCTGCTCAGCGAGCTTTTTCCGCGGAAGCGCCGGTTGGTGATAAACCGCAGCCCGGTTCCCCTGAGGAGGAGTTGGCCGGCATACTTCAAGTTGTACGCAGCGAGGCAAGGCGGGAGCGGGATACAGACAGGCGTGATCCTGCGCTAAAAATTGCGAGTGCCATCAAGAGCAGGTTCGTTGAGTGTTGGACCGTACCTGCAGGCGCAAAAGACGTTGATGACATGGTGGTAAAGGTCAGTCTGGTTTTGGCTCCAAGTGGCAAGGTTATACGCGCAAATGTGATGGATAAGCGTATGTACAACCGGGACCCCTTCTTTCGGGCCATGGCTGACAGCGCCTTGAGAGCAGTGTACAAGTGCAGCCCTCTGTCCGGATTGAGGGCAAACAGCTACAACCTATGGCGGGAAATCGTCCTGACCTTCAACCCCAAGCCCATGGTATCCCGGAAGCAGACGGAAGGGGGAGATAAGGCTTCTGCGGCGTGAGGAGGCCACCGCGGGAAGAGCCGTCATGTATCCCAAGCTCCTGGCTTTTCCCGGACTGGCGCGTCTGGGAGAGCGGGCAGTCCAGGCTGCTGAGGGTTAGAAAGCTTTCTCCTCCTTAACCTGTTCCCCCTTGTAGGGAAAAACCAGAGTGATCATGGTTCCCAAGTTTGGCTCGCTTTTGATGCTGAAAGTCCCATTCATGAGTTCAACCAGCTTTTTGCTTAGGGGCAGCCCCAGCCCGGTACCTTCATACTTGCGCGAGTGTGTACTATCAGCCTGCCCGAACACAGACATTACTTTATACAAGTCCTGCTGAGCTATACCTATACCCGTATCGCTGATTTCCAATATTAGCTTATCCCCCTGAATTTCGGCACGCAGCTTTACAGTCCCACCCTCGGGAGTGAACTTCACGGAGTTTGACAGCATGTTAATGACAACTTGCTTCATCCTTTTGGGGTCTGCAAGCATTACAATAGGCATGTCGGGCATTTCCCTTTTTAGCTCCACCTTCGCATCCTGCGCCCTAGGTAGCACCATAGTGAAGCAGGAGTCTATGATCTTACCCAAGTCAAATTTCACAAATTCTACGGTCAGCTTATTGGCTTCTGCCTTGGAAAAATCAAGTATATCGTTGATGAGGCTCAGCAGGTGCACACCCGCCTGGTGTATGTCGCCTATGTACTCCTTATATTGCTCATTCTCCAAGGGACCAAGAGATTCGGATTGGATTATCTCCGAAAAGCCTATTATACAATTGAGAGGGGTGCGTAACTCATGGCTGACATTGGCCAAAAATTGGGACTTACTCACGCTTTCTCTCTCGGCAGTTTCTTTCTGCTCTTGCAGTTCCAGGTTTGCATCATACTGGCTGCTCAACAGCTTGGTATTCTTCCTATAGAAGAACGCAACCAAACATGCACATGCGGCTACTATCGCACTTATGGGAATTAAAAACATGCTGTGCTCCTTTCTGAAGGATCTTTCGATCTCCCTGTGATCCTTTGTCACCCGCAAAAATATTGTGGTGTTACTGTCCTGAGTTGCAATCGGAAACACCGTCGAGGCAACACCCTGTGCGTAATTGTCTTGCAGAACAGCACCGCCTCTAAGCACAGAAAGTTGCTCTTCAGATAAAGAATTTCCATGCGTTGCATTTTCACCATATGTATTTTCCCCCACAGTAAACAATACGGACCCACCGGAGTCGTATAGTACGGCTATGGTATCTTCCAACCCTTCTAGCGCCTGCATAAATTCTGCACGCAATTTTATCATTAGATTGACATGATAGGGGCTGGTGCTAACGTGAGTGGGAAGTGCACGCAGCAGCACGGTGTATTTACTTAGTATGTAGTGCATCAACACCTGGCTGGTATCTGAAATCGTCGCAGCGGAAGCCCTATGCGTTGTTTTGTCTAATACCCGCACATGCACGTACCAAGAGGTACCGACAAACAGCACTACAAGCCCTACTAAAGATAAATATCTTATGTATCTGAGCAGCATGAACACATTACCTGGCTATCAATTACGGGTGAGGTTAATAGCATAAATGCATCACTTCAACACTTATGTGCATTACAGCAGGGTCCTGGTGCGCAATGTTTAAGTTACGTAATTCATGTTGACCTAAAAAGAGTAGTTGTCTATCCTTGGCGTTCCCCTGGAGGAGGTTTTGCTTTTGGGTAATAACTTTTTGATCCCGTTCTATGCACCGTTGGACGTAAGCTTTGTTCGTGGAGAAGGAATGTACCTGTACGACGGACGAGGCAAGCGTTATTTGGATTTTGCATCTGGCGTTGGGACGATATCCCTTGGGCACTGCCATCCGGTTTTAGTGGAAACTCTGAAAACGCAGGGATCCGCTCTGTGGCACGTATCTAATTTGTATCGTATAAATGAGGCGGAGCGACTGGCGGAGAAGCTTGTGAGTTTCAGCTTTGCAGACGCTGCGTTCTTCTCTAACTCTGGGGCAGAGGCGGTGGAATGTGGATTCAAGATTGTCAGATCGTACCAAAATGGCAAGGGCAGGCCGGAAAGGTACAAAATAGTAACTATGCGACGCTCTTTCCACGGTAGAACTTATGCCGCGTGTTCAGCGAGCGAGCCGACAAAGTTTATGCGCTCACTGCACCCTTATGTCGACTGGTTTGTGAGTGTAGATCCCAGCGCAAATGCGGTGCGCAAGGAGGTAGAAAAGGGGAACGTGGGGGCAGTTCTGGTGGAACCCGTACAGGGGGAAGGCGGCGTGCATGTGTTAGGCAGAGACTTCTTAAGGGCGCTGAGGGCAATATGTGACGAGCACGACGTGCTGTTATTCTTTGACTGCGTGCAGTGTGGTTCGGGAAGGACTGGGAGGTTTTTCGCTCACGAACATTTCGGTGTGAGTCCAGATGTATGCTCTATAGCAAAGGGCATGGGCGGTGGATTCCCCATAGGCGGTTGCCTGGTCACAAAAAATGCTGAGCAGTTCGTTACTACGCGCATGCACGGATCAACCTACGGAGGCAACCCTCTGGCCACTAGTATTGCATATGCGGTTGTGAATGAAATTCTTCGTGATGGCTTCCTTGAGAACGTGATGCGTAGTGGGAAGCACCTGATAAACTCCCTTACAGCGCTTTCAAAAAAGTTTAGCGTTATCGGCGATGTTAGGGGACTTGGTCTCATGACTGGAGTGCAACTAGTGGACAGTGTTGATTCGCGCACTTTCACTGGAAAGCTTTTGGAGAATGGCCTGCTAGTATCTGTAGCATCAGGAACATCTGGAGTCAACACGCTTAGGTTTATGCCACCGTTGATAGTTTCCGACAGAGAAATAGACGAGGCTGTGCACATATTCGGAAGCCTCCTGGAGAAGACTTAGGGGCACCTCAGCATTGTGGTGAACCTACGGTTTGTGTCTCAGGCGGAACAGCTTGCACAGCTGGTATTTCACGACGCAGCTGTGTGGCAGTGTGGCATCAGTGTGCTGAAGAGTGTTCGGTAGCATTGCTTTGTGTTGAAAAACGAAATTGGAAAACGCAAATCTGTCCGCGATCAGCGTTGCCTTATTGACAGCATGTATTATTTACCGACAAAATGCAGGTGCTTGACTTTGTGCGCGAGTTAGGCTCATAATCGAGTGTTGTTCCTTTACTGCGTGAGTTGGCTTTGCCCCCTGATTTCGACGGTGATGACGACGCGCTTATGCTCGGCCGTTACGCGTTTGACGATGTGCGGAAGAGGCGGGTAGCCGACCGTGAGCAGGCGCTCAAGGTTCTGCGAAAAATACGCAAATGGTGGACAGTAAGTGGTGGCACTGTCTTCCTAGCGGCGTCCTTCTCCCTTATGATCGTCGAGACGTTCTCGTCCTCATTCACCCTATACTGCTTGGACTACGGCGTCAGTGATCTGGTTGCCAGGAAGGTGACCTTTTCGTACTATGGAATATACGCCATACTTTCCGCAGTACTCGTCGTAAACTCTATGCTCTCCCTGGAGGATGCGAGAAGGAAATTCAAGAGAGGCGAAATTGCGGTCCACCAGCGCTCGATTGCAATTGCGGAAGAGTGTCTGTCCATTGGTGCTGGGATGATGTGGATCTGTTTGTGTTTTGCTTCAATCAGCATGGTGCTTGGGGCCGAGTTTGACTCCATACGCTCAGCAGCTTTGGTTTTGTCCGTCGCCGCTCCTCTTGCTGGAGCACTGGGCGGGTTTACCAGGGTTTACGATACCATAGTCGAGTACAAGAGCAACAGAAGGAAAGGTGGAGGTGGCAGTTGCGAGTCGCTGCACACACAAAGCAGGAAAACATGGCATGTGCTCCTCGCTGGGTTATACATGTGTGTGGCGCTGTTTGAACTGGCGCACTGTATGTGCCACATATACGAAGCCTACCTCCTGCAGGGAAACACGCATCTCATTTTCAACATACAGGACAGGGTATTGCTCGCAGTACAGCTGCTCTTGGCCTGCCTTTTCATTACCATGGAAATCGCAAAGATCTACATAGAACGCAAGGATGCTGCCGAGCGAGAAGCGGAAGAGGAGCAACTGTTGGGCGATATTACATATTCTGATCAGATGCGTTCTTGCTGTCTAGCCGTCAGTGGGCAGGAGCCAAACCAAGGAGGGGACCCTCCGGAAACAAGAGAGGAGGTACCTAAAAAAATGCGGGATGTCCAAGTGCTGCAGAGCTTGGCATCGCATTCGCACATCAGTACATCCCAGGCCGCAGCGCTGTAAGTGAGGTGACAACCAACAGGCAGCGCCGTAGAGTACGTGGCGCTGCTATCGCGCAGTTGAGCCCAGCGTCTATTCATCGTTGATTTAATGCGAAAACATGCTCACTCCACTCAACACTCTTGGAATGACTTGCGATATTGTTGGAACACAACTCGTACGGCACAGTTAAACACTCTGGGGAGGGGGGTCTTCGGCCAACAGTACCCAGCCGCCACCCGTGCCATTTTGCAACACCTCTCCACCAAGTTATGGGGCAGATTCCCTATTGCGTAGCGTGACAACCCCGCCTGCAGGGTGAAAAATTACTCGACTATTTCCCGCTTGCCCAGCTGTCCCGAGGTTATAACCCCTTCTCTTTCCATGCGTTCAACCAAGTTTGCGGCTCTGTTGTACCCTATTCGCAACTGTCTTTGCACGTAGCTGATAGATGTCTTCCTGTCCCGTAGCACTATTGCAACTGCCTTCTCGTACAGACTGTCATCATAGCAACGGAAATCTTCCCCTTCCCTCTCCTCGTTCTCAAGCACTCGAGAAATGTCCTCCACATAGTCCGGCCTGCACTGCGCCTTCAGGTAGTGCACCACTTCCTGAACATCGCCGTCACTTACAAAAGCACCATGGACGCGTCTTATCCTGCCACCGGATACCATGTACAGCATGTCACCCATACCCAACAACTGCTCCGCTCCCTGCTCCCCCAAAATTGTTCTACTGTCTATTTTAGATGTCACAGAAAAACTGACCCTGGTAGGAAAGTTCGCCTTTATGACCCCGGTAATTACATCAACCGACGGCCTCTGTGTGGCCATAATGATATGTATCCCGGCGGCACGGGCCATTTGCGACAGTCGCTGTATGGATGACTCAATCTCCTTGCCGGCCACTAACATCAAATCCGCCATTTCATCAACGATCACAACGATATAGGGGAACTGCACCTTCTCTATTGGCGTTCTATTGAAGATTGGCTCCCCGGTGTTTCCATCAAACCCGGTTTGAAGTACCCTCTCCAGCACGGTCCCGTTGTTTATCGCCTCCCTGATCTTGGCGTTGTACCCAGTAACGTTACGCACACTAACAGCGGACATTAGCCTGTAACGCTCTTCCATCTGGGATACCACCCACTTTAGCACAGCAACCGCCTTCTTGGGTTCAGTCACAACTGGCGTCAATAGATGAGGAATGTCGTCGTACACGGACAACTCCAGCACCTTCGGGTCTATCATGATCATCTTGCACTGCTCAGGAGTCAGACGATACAGCAGCGATAGAATCATTGCGTTGATCCCAACAGACTTACCAGAACCCGTGGTCCCAGCAATTAAGAGGTGTGGCATTTTTGTCAAATCAGCGATTACCGGCTCGCCGTCTATGCCCTTGCCGAGGATTATGGGAAGTTTTAGCTCAGGATCCGCATACTCCGCACTTTCCATGACATCCCGCAACATCACAATCTCTCTGCGTTGGTTAGGAATTTCAATACCCAAAATGTTCCTACCGGGAACAACCGAGATTCTCGTGGATAGCGCACTCATGGACCGTGCAATATCGTCTGAAAGGCCAATCACCCTTGAAGATTTTGTCCCAGCCGAAGGTTCAAATTCGTACAGTGTTACCACCGGCCCGTAGCGCACATCGATTATCTTTCCATAGATGCCAAAGTCTTTTAACACGGAATAAAGGCCCTCAGTCTCATTAAGATGATGTTGCTCACCGTTGTATCGTTGCTCCGGAGTAGGAGTACACTGTGTCAATAACTCCGCATTCGGCAGGGTGAATCTGGTTGTCCTCGCGATTTTTATCTCACTTTTCCTCGGAGAAGTCCTTGTAGGCATGAGCCGCCAAGCAGTAGTATCCGGGCGCTCTGGCTCACTGTGTCGTTCATTATACTGTTGGACTTTACGCTGTGGCACGGCATTGTAACTCGGTACCGGTTTAGGATATAACGAATGCGAAGGAACCGGAGGAATGCGAGACGCCATGGTCGGTAGCAGCGCTGGATATTCCACCGAATGTTGCATTTCCTCCTCGGCCGAATTGTCCTCATACTCCACGCCTCGTAGCGCATAAATGCGCAATCGCAGCACAGACAAGAGCCCGTGCAAGGTGACAAGAAGATCGCCTCCTATAGACCCCATGACCCCGACAATCACCAAAAATATCGATAGGGAAAGCGAGTATGAAGCAAGCTTAGAACCTAAAAACCCACCGTGATGGAACTTGCTGGTTATGTCGAACGACAACCTAGAAAAAATGCCGCTGGCACCAGCTGTAACGCATAAGGCACACAACACGTATGTACCTCCCGAAAAGGTAGACATCTTACTCAATCTACAAAGCACAAAGACCCCGAGTAGGGCGCCGGAAACCCCGAACAGCTGCACCGCAAGGTCACCTACATATGCTCCTGGAACCCCCATGAAGTTTCTAGTTGTACCGGCATCCAGAGTGCCAGATGTGTTGAAAGATACGTCAGACGCATCGTACGTCAGTACTGATAGGACAACGAAAATGGCGGCAAGAACATGAATGAAAATGCGGCATCCTCTCACAACGCGATTCCTCAGCATGTTCTACCTACCCAAAATAGTAGCGCAAAGCGTACCTAAAAAAGCTGATGGTAATCAACAGAATCAGCGGGGTAAAATCAAAGCCAGCAACGCCGGGCACGTACCTTTGTATAAAGGAAACCGGTGGACCCAGCATTCTGGACAACGCCGTAAATATCCTGTGGACAAACTCGTTGTACCTGTTGAGCACACCCATGGCAATCAGCCACCCCAGCAGCACCCAGATTATAAGAGCGACATTACATATGCTAAGCAACGTGTCGACAAGATAGGCTATTGGATGCATAACTTGGCGCCCCCACTACGCAACATAGTCCAAATAATGGCAGTCCGGCCATTATACAGAAAGTGCTGAGTAATTCAAAATCGTAAATTACGTAAACGTCCCCAGTCTATATAATCCGAGTGGCACAAAAATTTTTCGGCTTGAAGGACCCATAGTTATTGTGTATAGTCGGAGCGGGGTGGGTCGTGTTCCCGTAGTGTTTCTCATTTTTGTTCTTTTACTGTTAGCTTCTGCTCTGTTTTCTGCTGCGGAAACTGCGCTTACCTCAGTGAGTGCTTCCTCTGTGCACAGGTTGGTTCTGAGCGGCGATAGGAGGGCGAAAATCGTTGAATCCCTCAGTAAGCGCAAGGAGTTGGTCATCAGCGCCTTGCTGTTGGGCAATACGATAGTCAACGTATCTTCCTCCTCGGTCGCAACAGCGATGTTCCTCGAGTTCCTGGGACCCGAGGGGATTGTGGTCTCCACGCTCACGGTGACCTTCCTTATCCTACTGTTCTCGGAAGTTCTGCCTAAGACATACGCCATGCAGAACCCGGAAAGGATTTCGTTATGCACTGCCCGGTGCGTGGCCTGTTGCTCATTCGTTTTGTCCCCACTTTGCTCCCTGATAAAGTGCTTAGTTGATTACATGCTGAGGGTATTCGGGGTGAGGGTGGGAGGCGAGATCATTTCCGCCGCAGAGGCCATGCGAGACCTAATATCGATGCATGGTAGTAAGGGCACAATGCTCAAACAAGACCTAGACATGCTCAGCAGCGTACTAGACTTGGCGGAAACCGAGGTATCCCAGGTCATGATCCACAGGAAGAACCTGTTCGCTCTCAGTATAGACGAGGACGTGGGAGTTTTGGTGAAGCAGATCTTGCAAAGCAGTCACAGCAGAATCCCCATTTGGCAAAAAAGTGAAGAGTCCATAGTGGGAGTGGTGCACGTTAGGGACGTGACTGACCTGGTCAGAGAAAAGGGCAATGAGGTTACCAAGGTAGACATCTACAACATTATGACCAAGCCTTGGTTCGTGCCGGATACTACACCCCTGAGCGTGCAGTTGCACAACTTCCGCAAGAATCGCAGGCACTTAGCCCTGGTTGTTGACGAGTACGGCACCCTGCAGGGCGCTGTGACTTTAGAAGATATTTTGGAAGAGATAGTGGGCGACATCTCCGACGAGCACGACGAAGTGCCTAAAAGTCTGATCAACACGATCAGCAGTAGCGAGTATTGCATTAGCGGGGAAGCCCCGATCAGAGATGTAAACCGAGAGCTGTGTTGGAACCTACCAGAAGAAGCTTCCACGCTGGCGGGCCTTATCCTACACGAAATAGAGCGCATTCCAGAAGAGGGCGAAGTATTCCAGATACATGGGTTTTCATTTAAAATTCTGAAGAAAAATGGCAACACCATATCTCTGATTGGAATAAGCGTGTTCCCACCTGGCGTAGAAGGGGATTAGCGCAGGGTGCACCCCGAGGAACTTTAACGGATTATAAGAGTTGTAACGGCACTGGAGGATCTAGGGGCAGCCTTCGGCGGCTTCAAGCAGGCATCGGATCATATTTTCGGGGTTTGCTGACCCGGTAATGGCGGAAATTATAGCCACCCCCTTGACCCCGCAGCCAACAACGGAATCTATGTTAGAGGCATTTATACCACCTACTGCCACCACAGCATGCCTAGTATGCTCCACCCACTGCTTAAGCAATTGTAGGCCTTGCGGCTCAAATTTCATATCTTTTGATGTAGTATGAAATACCGGCCCCAGCGCAACGTACGAAGGATGATAGAAGCACGCGTGGGCAAGCTCGTGGTAGCAGTGGGTGCTCAGGCCCAACCTTACTCCCGACCCGAGTATTTTTTCAAGGTCCGCAGCCCTCATGTCTTCCTGACCTAGATGCACGCCATATGCGCCGTACTCCAGCGCTAAATCCCAGTGGTCGTTCACAATTAGTCTGACGCCATGTTCCAGGGACAGTGAGGCACAACGCTGTACCATTCTTTTAATCTCCTCAATGGGCACCGCTTTTGCCCTCAGTTGTATAGTCCGCACCCCACAGCGTAGCGCATATTCAAACCAGTGATCATCAGGAATTATCGGATACAGGCCTATATCCTGCATATCCGAAAAGGGCGCATCTAGACTTTCGCGGTTGAATCCCTCCGTCATACTCGGAAAGTACTCGTACGTTGCACTGTCCGGTCCCCAGCTCGCAAGTGAATTCCCGGATAGCACGTAGCTGGCGCATGCCCGGGCAAGTACCACACAATCCAGACGTGCATCCCTGGCGTCCTTGCACTTTGTCGCACTTAGTACATTTCTGACCACATAGTCATAGGATCGAGAAAAGGAGCTGCCATCAGTAATTTCAGGACACCTGTATAGAAGCTTTCTCTCCTGTTCTCCATCAAAATAGTAATCCACACCTGCACTGCCAGTGTGTTCTACGTTCACGGCATACACATCTTGACCAGTACGCGCATGCAGATCGCGCACGGCTCCAGCGACAGCCTTGTGTCCAAGATATTTGCCGTCAACTATATACATTGCAACAACACAATGGTGAATATAAAAAATAAAAAAACACAGCCTACTGCCCGGTGACTTTTTTGTTGTAATACTGGATGATCGTGGCTGCAATTTCTTCAACTGATTTTTGAGTAACATCTATTACAGGCCACCGGTTCTTTGCGCATATTTTTCTCATCTCGTTTAGCTCCTCAACGACCTGCTCATAGCTCACATAGTTGCAGTTTTCCTGATGTTTCATTGAAATCAACCTATTCCTGCGAATTTGGATAAGCCTGTCCGCATCGATAGCCAGTCCAACCACCAACTTGCCCGTCAGTGCAGCGGGATCTATCGGCAACTGCACTGAGTGTACTAGCGGAACATTCATGACCCTGTATCCCCTGTATGCCAGGTATATGCTCGTGGGAGATTTTGAAGTCCTCGACACTCCCACTATCACAATATCTGCCTGATCTACGTCCCAAAGGCTTTGTCCATCATCGTGGGACACCGTATAGTTTATGGCATCCATACGGTCGAAGTACTCATCGCTGAGCTTGTGGGGATGCGCATCTGGGTCCTTGGCCACCTGTAAATAACAGGAAATCTCTCTTATTATGTGTGACAAAATTGGTATACACCTCACCCCCTGCGCAGCAGCTTTGCCCTTCAGATATTCCCTGAGCTCATCGTCCACCATGGTATACATAATGAGGTTATGCATTTCGGGGTTTATGTTCAGCATAACCTTGTCAACTTGGCGTCTGTTCCCCACTAGGGACCATACAAATTCGTTGACTTTCACTGTCTTAAAGTGCTCCACCGCGGATCTCGCTACCGCAACTACGGTCTCACACGTGGAATCCGACACTAAATGCAGATCCAGAACGGCACGATTGCGCATAGCAAGTGGAAAGAGAACCCACCTCCAAGGTAACATAAACCTTGGCCACCAGCAAGAGCAGACCTAGAGTAGCCTCAGCAACAGGCAGGTTGGCCCCACAAATCCAACGGGGGGCGGCCGCCACGCACCGCTCTGAACATTTATCCTATAGGAGGTGCTGCGCTATTGACTTGCAGTCCTCACACACAATATTGCCCTTGGAAACGGAACGGATCTCCCCGGCATCAACCCTACCCATACATTTAACGCATTTGATGTCTTCGCTGGGCATCATGTTGCGATCGAGGGCAATCCTATCATCGAAGACAAAACACTCTCCCTCCCATAGGCTCTCCTCCGTCCTCATAGCCTCAAGGTACCTCAATATGCCACCCTTGAGGTGGTACACTTTTTTAAAGCCTAAACCCTTCATGAAGGCAGTGGACTTTTCGCACCTGATGCCCCCGGTGCAGTACATGGCAACATCGATGTCCCGGTCCTTGTCCGACGACCACTCCCTGGCCCACTCCGGAAATTCGCGAAAGCAGGAGATCTCCGGGTCTATGGAGCCTTTGAATCTACCAAACCGGATCTCATAACCGTTCCTGGTGTCAATGACGTGCACACCGGGCGAGGATACAAACCTGTCCCAGTCGTGAGGATCCACATATTCCCCTCCGGAAGAGCAGTCAAACCCATCTATACCCAGTCGCACGACCTCGCTTTTCAGCCGCACCTTCATCTTTGAGAACGGCTCCCTGTCAGAGTAACTCTTGTGGTACCGCATGTTGCTTAACCGTTCGTCCGAGTTCAAAAATGAGAAAAACTCGTCTATGGCTACACGATCCCCGGCTATGGTGGCGTTTACACCCTGTTCAGCCAAGATAACAGTACCTTTTATACCACGCTCCACACAGAACTCACGTACAGTAGGACGCATATCGTAGTAGTTGTGCAGGTGAACAAAGCGATAGAAAGCCGCAACTACGTACCCCATGGCCACCTACTGATTACCCAAACTGGTTCATGCTATTGTAGAAAGGTGAGATTGTCAATTTCGGACCCCGGGTTAGTCAAACCAAAGACCGCACCTTGTTGAGGAGTGTAAGCATTTACGGAAACCTACCTGCGCTAGGCAGGCTAGCTAGTCCCAAACTGCCGTGGGATGGCTTAAAACAGTTTTCTTCAGGGAATTCGTATTGACGCTGGGATCCTCTGGCACTTGCCACGAAGCGGGAACAATAGTGCAACTACAGCACATTTTGTGGTATATCGCCCCGGAGCCCGCATAGAAAACTGTCTATACTGCAAGGCTTTCTAGACTCAGGCTGCACAACCTGCGGGACTAGAGCTGTGCCGCTACCGCACTTTATGTGTAGCCGATCGTTCACCACGTCACCGACTTGCATCTCGGGCAGCGCATAGCTGTCGGCCCCTAACACCCTTATCCTTCTGCCCCCTAACAGGAAAAAAACCCTGGGGTACAGGGCCCTTATCTGCCTGCATATGTAGTCTGCCGGATTGTTAAAATCTATCTGAAATTCCTCAGGCTTTTTCGCATAGGTCACACCGAAATCGCTCTGCTTGGTAGACCTGATACTACCGAGGTTGTCTAGCACCTCCAGCAGCATTTGACTGCCCATGATAGATAATCGCGAGCCAAGCTCGCGGATATTCTCCTGCTTACCTATGGGCGTGCTCTCTTGCAGGAAGATATCCCCAGCATCGAGTTCCTCACCGAGTTGCATGATTGTGACACCCGTCAATTCATCCCCGGACAGTATGGCGTGTTGCATAGGTGCCGCGCCCCTCCATCTGGGAAGCAGCGATGGATGAACATTCACGCATCCGAAACCAGGGGTCATTAGCACCCACTGCGGTAAGATCAACCCATAAGACACCACTACAACAACATCTGGAGCGTACTTCGCCATCACTTCCTTTTCGCTTTCAGACCGTAACGATGTAGGAGACCGTACTGGAGTTCCGAATTTGTCGGCATAAACATGCACTGGTGTCTTCGTCAGTGAATGGCCCCTACCCGCAGGTTTTGGGGCTTTAGTGTATACTGCAACTACCTCATGATGGGAAGAATGAAGAAGAGACTCCAAGGCCGGAACTGAAAACTCCGAAGACCCCATAAAAAGCACTTTCACGACACCTCTCCAGACAACTGAAGTGCAGAACGCATCAAGCCCCTGGTCCATTGCTCCAGACTAGCAACTGGAACAAGCAGGCCCCAAAACACTCCCAAAGCAAAACACGCGTGGGGCTGGCAGGATTTGAACCTGCGACCTCCTCGTTATGAGCGAGTAGCTCTAACCCCTGAGCTACAGCCCCCACTGCAGCCCATTGTACAACACCATATATAAATCACAATGGGTATTTCCACCGCACCGTCAGGCACAAAAAGACCATAAAGCCTAACCGGTAAGCGAGGCACTCACTTCTTTGCAGGTTACCGTACAAAAAATCGGCCGGCCGTCTCAAGCCTTTTTGTGAGCAACCTCCATAACAGAATTCTGCAAACCTGGCGGCTCAGAAACCCGCCAGCTGCTAGTTAAATAAAGTGCAGTCTCCCCCGTCCCCAACACTGGAGACCTTTTCCACAAACACTTCGTCCTCACTTAGAGGCATGACCTTGGCTACCAGCGCGTTTTCTATCACTTCATCAACGTTGGAGACCAGCACTATTTCCATACATCGCCTGACGCTATCTGGCAGCTCCACAACATCTTTCTTGTTCTGACTAGGAATTATGGCAGTGGTTATTCCACCGCGCAGCGCAGCCAATAACTTCTCCTTCAAACCACCTATGGGAAGCACCTGGCCTCTGAGCGTGACCTCACCAGTCATGGCTACAGTATTCTTCACCGGAATACCGGTCATAAGGGATACTATGGAAACGCACATGGCGATACCCGCAGACGGCCCATCTTTCGGAACCGCACCCTCAGGAACGTGCACGTGTATGTCATTGGTCTGGAAGTCCTTGGACCTGATACCAAACCCAACGCACCGAGACCTAACATAGCTATACGCGGCCCTGACGGACTCCTGCATTACTTCACCAAGCTTACCTGTGTATTTCACAGTACCCTTACCAGGCATAGAGACAGACTCTATGGTGAGCAGGTCCCCACCAGTATCGGTATATGCAAGGCCGGTAACCACCCCGACCAAACTGCTTTTCTCCATGATGCCAAAGTCGTGCTTACGCACCCCCGCATACTTACCCACATTCTCAGAAGTGACATGCAAGCCCTTCACTTCTTTGTCAATCAAAATCTCCTTCACCCCCTTCCTCATCAAGGAGGCAAGTTCCCTTCCCAGGTTCCTTACACCGCTTTCTCTAGTGTAGTACCTGATCAAATCGTAGATCGCCCCGTCAGAGATCCCCCACTCCTTCTCCCGCAACCCATGCTCCTTGCGCAGAGTGGGAATGAGGTGCCGCCTACTTATTTGCAACTTCTCCTCTTCGGTGTAACCAGACAGCTGAATCACCTCCATACGATCAAGCAGGGGCTTTTGCAGATTGAGACCATTAGCAGTTGCGACAAACATCACGTTGGAGAGATCGAATTCCACCTCCAGGTAGTTATCCACGAAGTGCTTGTTGTGTTCGGGGTCCAGCACTTCCAACAGAGCAGCCGTTGGATCTCCTCTATAATCGGAACCTATCTTGTCTATCTCATCGAGCAAGAACAGCGGGTTGCAGGTCTTTGCTTGCTTCATTTGTTTTATGATCTTACCGGGCATAGCACCCACATAAGTCCTCCGGTGACCACGTATTTCGGACTCATCATGGATACCACCGAGAGACACGCGAACAAACTCACGCCCAGTGGCCTTCGCAATGGATTTCGCCAGTGAAGTCTTACCCACACCGGGAGGGCCTACGAAGCATATTATCGACCCCTTGGGCTTCTTCACCCGTTTCAAGACGGCCAAAAATTCCAGAATCCTCTCCTTCACCTTGTCCATGCCGTAGTGGTTCCCGTCCAGGATTTTCATCGAATGCGCAATGTCTATCCTGGCATGCTTGAATTTCCCCCACGGAAGATCCAACAGCCACTGAAGATAGCAAGAGATTATATTTGCTTCGGGAGACATCAAGTTCATTTTTCTATAGCGCTTCAAGTCGCTAAAAGCGCGCTCCTTTGCCTCATCCGAAAGTTGGGTAGCATTTATCCTCTTCTCGAACTCACTTGCCGAATCGCCATCACAACAAGACCCATCGCTTTCCTCCAACTCCCTCTGAATGGCTTTTAGCTGTTCGTTCAGGTAGTAGACCTTGTGAGTAGCCTCAACCTGAGACCGTACCCTATCATCAATCTTTTTCTGAGCGTTCAGCACCCCAATCTCCAGCTTAATAAAGCCAAAAACCATCTCGAGGCGCTTGATTACACAAAATTCCTCTATGACCTTCTGCTTGTCCTCAACACTGATGGCGAGATGTGAGGCCACAACATCGGACAGGTGCCCCAATTTTTTGATCTCATATGTGGAAGCAACAACCTCAGACTGCGTTTTCTTGCTTAATTTGTTCCATACATCAAACTCCCTAAGCACAGACCGCTTGAGCGCTTCTATCTTGCTGTCAACTACGATGCCCTCCTCGCCTTCAATAATCTCGACCTCTGCGCTCAAAAATTCGCCTCCGTCGATAAAGTTCAGGACCTTGGCCCTGTATTCACCCTTAATGAGAACTTTCAGCACCCCGTCTGGGAGCCTCAACAATTGCACCACATCTGCGACCGTACCGACCTTATACAGATCATCATTGCTGGGGTTGTCTACAGAGCCATCGATCTGTGTCAAAAGCAGAATTTTGCAGTTATCATTCTTTGCAGCGTGTTCTAAGGCACTGACAGACCTGCCACGCCCCACAGAAAGAGGCATAACTATCTGCGGGAAAACCACCGTATCCCGTAGCATCAGGACAGGTAGTGACAAAACCTTATTCCCTTCCATATAAAGAACCCCCCGCCTTTAACTTAGCCACTTTTAAAACAGTTCTTACTCATCATTACACTTTCCACCATGGCGGCGTCAACCAAGACCTTGCCATCCGCGCAACCCAAGGGATCAAACATAAAGTCAAGTAACAGAGACTCCATTATTGCACGCAGCCCCCTGGCCCCAGTATTTCTGTCAACAGCCTTCTTTGCAACAGCCAAAAGAGCATCATCAGCAAACTTCAGCTCTAAATTATCCATCTCAAACAGTTTGGCATATTGCTTCACCAGAGAGTTCTTCGGCTCTACTAATATCCGATACAGAGTTCCCTCATCCAGTTTGCCCAACGAGGTAACAACCGGTATTCTCCCTACAAATTCAGGTATCAACCCAAACTTTACAAGATCCTCCGGTTCAGTGTAGCACAAAATGTCCCTCTGTTTGTCCGCAATCTTCTGGACGTTTGCCTCAAAGCCCATGCAGCTGCCGCGATTTCTTGCCTCAATAATTCCCTCAAGTCCGTCAAAAGCTCCGCCGAAAATGAACAGGATATTGTCCGTATTTATTTGTATAAACTCCTGGTGAGGATGCTTCCTGCCACCCTGAGGCGGAACAGAGGACACCGTACCCTCTATCACCTTCAACAGGGCCTGCTGTACCCCCTCTCCGGAAACGTCCCGCGTTATCGATGCGTTTTCCGATTTTCTCGAAATCTTATCGACCTCGTCAATGTATATGATACCACGCTGAGCTGCTTCCACGTTAAAATTGGCGGCCTGTAGCAACTTCAGCAGGATGTTTTCTACATCCTCACCAACATAACCGGCCTCAGTCAGCGTCGTGGCATCCGCCATAGCAAAAGGCACCTGTAAAACCCTAGCCAGCGTACGCGCGAGCAGCGTCTTCCCGGAGCCAGTCGGGCCTATCAACAGCACATTGGACTTGGAGATTTCTACCTCACTAATAACTCCAGAGTTCCGCAGACGTTTGTAGTGATTGTACACTGCAACGGACAGCACCTTCTTGGAGTGCTCTTGCCCTATGACGTACTCGTCCAGAACCTGCTTGATCTCCTGAGGCTTCAAATCAAAACCACCAGGTTTTGTTAGGTGGCTCTCCTCTTGCAGTATACCACTGCATAACTCCACACACTCGTTGCAGATGTAGACCTTGGGTCCAGCTATAAGCTTCCTGACCTCGCTGTGAAGCTTTCCACAAAACGAGCAGCTATAAGCACCCTTCCTAGCTTCCGACATTCGTCACTTCCCATGCCTGCCCCCCTCCGCGTTTCTCTATCACTTTGTCAACTATACCAAAATCCATAGCCTTTTCTGCAACCATAAAGTTATCCCTTTCCATGCTGACCTCGATTTCCTCTAAAGACTTGCCCGTATGCTTAACATAGATCTCGTTCAGCCTCTTTTTTATTTCTAATATCTCCCGAGCGTGTATTTCCACGTCTGTAGCCTGCCCACGAAAGCCTCCAGAGGGCTGATGCACCATTATCCTGGAATTCGGAAGAGCATAGCGCATACCAGGCTCACCAGCCGCCAACAGAAGAGACCCCATGGATGCAGCCTGACCCAGGCAAAGAGTAGAAATCCTAGGCTTAATGTACTGCATAGTGTCGTATATAGACAACCCAGCGGTCACTACTCCCCCCGGGGAATTAATGTACATAGATATATCCTTCTCTGGGTTTTCAGCCTCCAAGAACACAAGCTGAGCCACCACCAGGCTGGCCATAGCATCTTCCACAGGCCCTGTTATGAATATTATTCTCTCCTTTAGTAACCTAGAGTATATGTCATAGGCCCGCTCCCCCCGGCTCGTCTGTTCGACAACCATCGGCACCAAGTTCATAATCCATCCCCCAAACAACACAAAGCACGGGGGCTTACACCCCTCATCTTCACGACTCAGATACCTTTGAAGAGTGACTTCAGATCTTCGGCAGTGACATTCTGCCTCTCTTTCTTGGCTTTGGCAATCATATATGCGACTACCTTATCCTCAAGCACCCTACCCCTTATGTGATCCCTCACCTCTCTGTCGGATCTAATGCGCTTCAAGACAGCATTCAAATTAGGCCCGTAACTCGGGTAGTGAGACTGAACAAAAGCCAAAACATCTCGAGATTCTATCACGACGTTGTAATCCCGGGAGACCCGTACCAGCATCATACCCAACAGCACCCTGCGTTTAGCCTCCTTAAGTATATCTTCCTCATTCATGCTCGCAAGTTCGTCATTGCTCAGCTCACGCTTCATTCTTGCAGCCTCCTGCGAGACCACAAACTCGGGAGCTTGTGTCTGGTAGGTCTTCTCCATGTGGTCAAACAACTCCTTGTGCATCAGGGCACCACTCATGTAGGTAAATCGCTTCCGCAAGCTTTCAGTAGCAAAATTCACCATGTCTTCCACACTGTTGAACCCACAACCCTTAGCCAATTCCTCGCGGTTGTTGACACTCTCGGGAACCATGATACTCACAAGCTTTACCGACATCTCAACTTCTTTCCCTGCAAAGGGCTGCGATCCGTAGTCACTGGGAAACTCAAGATTAAACACCTTCGTCTCCCCCTCCTTCATCCCAATAACCTGATTTTCAAATCCCTCGAACACATTCCCTTTGCCAAGCACCGTGGAAAAACCTCGCAGACTTCCCCCACGCAATGCCTTACCCTTAAATGAGCTATGGTAATCGACCATCACCTTGTGACCTGGCGCGGCGCATAGCCCAGGTCCTGCGGCCACAAAGTTTGAGTATCTGGCCTTGAGATCCTCTATGAAGGCATCAATGTCTTCCTGGCCGACCTCGGCTTCCAACTCCTTCAGAACAATTTCCTCAGGGTTGATGGGAGGACACTCGGGCATCAATTCAAACTCGAGTTCATAGACTAAGTCACCGCCTTCTCCGTTGGTTGAACAGGCTTTGGGGTAGGCAGTAACTCTGATCTCCGAAGTCACTACATCTCCAAACGCACCCTCCTTCATAAACCTGGAGGACGTGTCGTCGATCACCCCGGAGAGCACCTCCTTGATCACACCGTCACCGTAGCTGCGCCGTACCAGCGCCAGAGAGACTTTACCCTTGCGAAAACCATCCATCTTTACGCTGGCAGCAATCTCCCGCAACCGGTTACTTATCTTCTGCTCCAAATACCCATTATCAACGGTGAACTCATACCCACGCCGAAGTTTTTCGTTCAAAACCTCCCTCACGACGTAGAACTGCTGCATAAAACCACTCCTCTCACAGGGCATGTTCTAAAGAGTGCGGACAGAGGGACTTGAACCCTCACGGGCAGGGCCCACTAGGACCTAAACCTAGCGCGTATACCAATTCCGCCATATCCGCACAAACAAACCTGAACTCCCGCCGTGTACAGAATCGATCCAAACATCAAACGAGGAACCTATCCGAATCACAAAAAAGCCCCGGCAACTTACCCACTCCTACTTCCAACTCAAGGCATCCCGGCCACAACGCTGGGTGGTTCCGGCGTGACTCGAACACGCGACGCTCTGATTAAGAGTCAGACGCTCTACCACTGAGCTACGGAACCCAAATAAAGCAACCGAACGCGAGCCTCCCCCCTGAGCAATTCCAGCGCCGCGTCACTTCGGCGGTCATTGATACTACCATACCGGCAGTGTGTCAATAATCAAGATCTTTTTAGGGTAGGCTTGACTGCAAGGTTTATTGGTTTATAATGCGGACCGTTTGCTCTTGCCCGCGTTAGCGTTTGGTTTTTGCGTGGGGCATGGTCCTCGCTTTTCGACGGGTTGGTTGGGGTGGTTTTATGAGATTTTCCAGGATTGCGCTCCTTGTCCTAGTAGTGGTAGCGATGCTTGGTGTGCAAGGGTGTGTGCTGTTTTCCAAGGCAGAACGCAGAATCAAGAGTCCTTGCGTGAGAGTGAGTAGTGATGGTGAGTGCGAACGCCGCCCAGTAAACCAGTGGTGGCTCGGGTAGTGCGCCGTGATGGGCGTTGGCTGCTCCCCGCGCGTTTGGCTATCCGTACGTCGTCCGTTCGCCTGCCTGCGAGGTGCGTTTTTGCTTAGGTACTCTGAGGTGGTTTCTACGTGGTTCTTCTGTGGTAAGGTCCCCAAAGCGCCTGGAACTGTGGGTAGCGCGGCAGCTTTGGTGTTTTTCCCCGCAATCGCCTTCAGTCCCCTTGCTGCGCTGCTGCTGCCTGCAGTGGTGTTCGTGCTGGGCTTGTGTGCCGTGGAGAGCTATCTAGCAAGTCATCCGGAGAAAGGCCGGGCCGATCCCAGAGAGGTTGTCATCGATGAGGTGTGCGGGCAGATGCTCGTCTTTGCTATACCTGTAACACTTGAGTGGTGCGGCTGCGTTTACCTGCCTAAAAATGGACTGTCGGAGGCAATCCTTTTGTGCTCTGGGTTTTTGTCCTTTAGGATATTTGACGTAGCGAAGCCGTGGCCTATAAGTGTCGTGGATGCTCGCATCAAAGGGGCGCCGGGTGTCATGCTTGATGACGCAGTAGCCGCGATTCCAGCTTCTGCAGTATGCCTTGCGGTAGTAAGTGCGAGCTTTGTGTAAGTCGTGGTGTCCGGAAAGGAGAAAAAATTGGGGTGTACTTTTCTTCGCTAGCAACAGACAACTTCAGGGAGTACATGATGTATGCTGTGGGCATGTCTGGCTGGGAAATTCACAGAATTGGCAGTCTGGTGTTGACAATAAGCGGAAGGCCCGACTCCTCGTTTAATTACGTATTTTCCCTAGGCGGTACACCTGAGGAATGTTGGGAATCTGCGAAAAAGGTATTTGACTACCTGGTACAGGAGAAAATTGATGCGACTTGGGTCGTAGATTCTCATATGAAAGAATTTGGTAAAGCGGTAAATAGGCTGGGACTTGTGCATGCAACCGTGGTAAAGAAGGCCTTCATGAAGATACCTACTCGCCTACACGCAGCAGCGCACGGCCTGGACCTGGTACTGGAAACTGTGACCACAGATTCAGCATTAACTGTGCTCGATCGCATGGCATCGAAAATTTTCTATTGCAATATAAACGATCTGGCAATACTTTTGAGGGGCATGACTAGGCGTGAACCCTCAAACCTCAGGTTTTTCCTTGCGAAGTTGCGCGGTACTACTGTGGGGCTGTGTGGGGTGTACGTTCATGATCAGGTGGTAGGCCTCTACAGCGATGGGGTGTTACCGGAGTATAGAAACATGGGTATCGCTAGTGATATGGTGTTGCGGAGATTGGAGATAGTCAGGGAACAGTGCGGATGCAAGTACGCCGTGGCTCAATGCGTGAGGCAATCTGTGAACGTGTATAGTAGGCTGGGTTTCAAGATGACTGGAAACCTTTCGTTGTATGTTCCTCCCACAATGTGAGGTATCACTTGGAAGGATAGTGGCGCTGGTGGAGAGATATGAGAAAAAGTTAGTTGATGTTTACTTACGCTGCCGCCTGTGCTTTAGTCCTTGCCTTGGTGTCTCTTGCGGTTTTTTGCTTCTATGCTAGTTTAAGTATACAGGATTTCAAGCATAATGATAACCTGTTGACTAGCTTGCTTCTCTCGCTTGGGGACGGGTTTTATCTTTGGGACGAAAAGAAACGGGTCGAGAGATTTTCCCCTAATCTGCAGATGCTGCTGAATAGCATATTCTGCTCCTTCAACGAGCTTGCGAACTTTTTTGAGGAGTCCGACCAGCTGCGGAAGAATTTTATAGAAGCCCGTACGATAAACAAGTCCTTCACCATGGACTTGAGGGGCAAAGACACGGAGATCTATTGCTCGTGTTACGGCCAGAGCATCGTGGGCGATCAGGATGAGATAGTCGGTGTGCTACTTTGGATTCAGAACGTAACCGGGGGTAAGTCACTGGTTGCAAATCTGAGGCGGGAAAACGAGCGGTTGTCCCAGGAGCTCCGCGATTACAGCAGCATAGTCGATGCATTGCCGTATCCGGTGTGGAAGCGGAACAAGAACGCCGAAGTGGAGATTCACAACCCGTTCTATCTCAAGTTGATAAGGAATAATCAGGGTAATGCCCTCGTTACGCAACGTCCAGGATCCAAGGGGCTTCAGGAGGAGAGTTCGGAGTTCCAAGAAAAAGCCTTTATGATAGTCGACAACGAGCGGAGGCTTTACCTGCTAACGGAGGTGGTGACGCCGGAGGACGGGGGTTTCGTGGGATACGGGCAGGATATCACCCAAAGTTGGCAGATGACACAGGAGATAAAGGGATATTCAAAGACTCAGAAGAATCTGCTGAATTGCTTGCCCTGTGCCGCGGCACTGTATGGCAGTGACGGCAGGCTTTTGTTCTCTAACAGCTATTTCGACAAATTCTGGCAGCTTGAGAGGTCGTGGACAAAGAAGGGGGCCACCTACTCTGAGGTCACGCACAGAATTCACGATCGGGGTCTAATAGATGACTGCACGTTCGAATTGCTCAAGAAACAGCAGTATGAGCTCTTCGGGAAACTATCAGAACCATATCACGATACTTTGACCCTACGCAGCGGGGTGGTTCTCGAGATCTCCGTAATCCCGAATCACATGCAGGAGCTTCTATTCCTCTACAACCACAATAACCTTGCCTGTAGCGAAGCCACGCATGGCAATATCGGCACAGCTACGTAGCCCCCCTCTCCGAAAAATTGAGTCAGAGCACAGAAACGGAGCCTGGTAATCAGGTTTATTTTTACGTTTTACGCTCGAAAAACTTTTTCACAGTTCCAGTGCTATTGAACACGCCAGATACCAGATAGACTCGGGGACGCGCCTCCCCCATGATTTGATTGCGCAACAACCGTGGGGCTTATATCACACACGCGTCTCCCCCTGGAACGCGGGAAAAGCACTACTCCCTTTCCGCACTCCACGCCATCTGTATAGCCTCCAACACCCTTTCGTTACATCCATCTACATCATCATCAAACCCAGGAAGCCCCACAATCATGGACTTCAGCTCAGTAAACCTCAAGGCGAAGATATCCTGGCTTGGGTACGTCTCCTCCAACAGGCACGATATGCTCTCAACATCAACCCATTTCACTACACTTACCGCATAAACCCCTGTCTGCTTGCGATGTTATAGCAACTCTATCAACAGTCAACCCGAAAGTCTGCGCCGCCAACAACCAGCCAGGCGATGGTTTTCGTGTGAGTTTACATATATCGTTGTGATAGTGTTTTGGGTGGCCTGTTCTCGCGGCGCTTGAAGCAACATGGATGCTACAATGGCTCCTTAGGCCTCCAGCACTAAGTAACAAAATTGGTTGACACATTTACTCAAAATGCTCATACTCCCCCGTGCGTTGTTTGTCTCACCCCGGGCCCGTGGTGCGTTCTTTGGTTCCGTGGGTGGGTTGTTTTTGTAGGTCATATGGTAGCGGTCGTAGAAAGAAAGTACAGGGCGAGTCGGAGGTTGGGAGTCAACCTTTGGGGTCGGTCGAAGGATCCATTCAATTCGAGAAATTATCCTCCTGGCCAGCACGGCAGCATGGGGTACAAGAAGCTTTCCAGTTTCGGCAGGCAGTTCGTTGCACACCAGAAGTTCAAGTGTTACTATGCGATGTCCAGTAAGCAGCTGAGGAATGCCTTCCTTAAGGCCTACAACAGAAATGGTGATACGGGTGACAATTTGGTCGGAGCGCTGGAGTCCAGGCTCGCTGCTGTAGTTTATGGCGCCGGGTTTGTCCCGACTATATTCTCCGCTAGGCAGCTAGTTTCGCACAAGCACGTCACTGTAAACGGCAGGGTTGTTAATATACCTAGTTTTTCAGTGAAACCTGGTGATCTTGTGCGGATGCGGGAAAGGGCCATGGAACTCCCTATGGTGATCGCCGCGATGCAGTCGCAGGAGAGGCGTGTTCCCGATCACTTAGAGGTTGATATTGCGCAGCGGTCCGCCCGGTATCTTAGGGTGCCGAAATACTGCGAGGTCCCCTATCCAGCAAACATGGAAGTGAACCTGGTGGTTGAATTCTACTCTAGATGATGGAGTTCCTTGTCCATGTGGCGGAACTGGTAGACGCTGCGGACTTAAAATCCGCTGACCTTAGGTCGTGGGAGTTCGATTCTCCCCATGGGCACCATGTCGCAGCGGGTGCATTGCGCATCGTAAGTTGTACCGCAGCGAGTTCGTTGTCTTCTGTGAAGTTTTTCTTTTGGTAGATATCCGGGTCTCGCTGGTCTGTGTAGGCTACTCGACTGATCCTGGTCGGCGCTCGGCCCTGGCCTGGCCCCTCTAATTACCGCACAGCAATCCCCCGATCATTAGGCGCCGTAGTACCAAAATCGTCCCGACTGCAGCACCCTTAAAATCAACTCACGTTTTCGAACTAGACCTGGATTCTTAGAAATGGCCCAGGGGCTCACGGCACTCACAGCTGCTACAGACGCAGCCCAGCCGTCTCCCCCGCTTTTCTTTCTCACAACACCACTCGAGTGTCTCACTCACCAGGCAGGAAGGGGCAAGCCCCCGCGTTTTTGCGCAGACCTGCCACTAGACTCTCCAACCTTCCTTGGTAGCACATCCAACAAACACGGCCTATACCATGTTCCACATGCAGTGCACCAGGGCTACAACACTCCAAGGCGGCCACCCCAAATTCTTACCACATCACCCAGCTCGGCTTACCTACCAAGCCCTGCTGGCATTATCCCCCAACAAGCGGTATATTTCGCCGCCTCGGAACTTGCTGGGACGCTTTATTACACGCGAAACCGAACCCAAAAAGGATAGCGGAGTTCCTAGTGTAGAGGTGAAATCCTTAATAAAACACATAACAACACCTGACCAAAAAAGCCACACCAAGCGCTTGTAGTCATATAGCCGCATATGGCGCAAATCAAGCATGCTGAACAAGCGCGGCACCGGCCTGCTGCTGCAGGAAGCAAGTCCCAGACACGCTTTTGGGGGCCTTATCCCTCATACATGGTAGGCTATCATGCATTCTTAAATATTGAACTAAAATCTGAAATCGTTATACAATACCCGCTGGTTGTAGTCCGCGCTATCTGGAAGTTAGTCGTGGTAAGTGGAAAGATAAGGTGAAGTATATAAACTGCCTGATTGGGGTATGCTGCGCTGCCGTCCTGGTGCTGGTTATGCGTCCCGTATTGTCTCCCTGCTGCATCGCTGCAGTGCTGGCATACCTTCTTAATCCCTTGGTGAACAAGCTTGAATCTGTCGGCCTCCCAAGGGTGGTGTCATCTTTTGTCATTGTGTTTTCCTTTGTCACCGTACTTGCAACATTTTTTGTGCTTCTCACACCTGTAGCATACTCTCAGGCATTGGAGATGGCAAAGCTACTTGTAGATAGGTTGCCGTTCCTCGACGTTGAAAAGGTCAAGGATCTATTGCAAACCTACGACCTGCAATATGACGACGTAGTTGGTGCGGTAAGCGCGGCCGCATCGCTACCCGATGATATACTCAAAGGCGATAGTGCTACTTTCTTGAGGCTCTTGCATGGCCTGTATAAAAACTTCGGTAAGGTCGTTATGGGCATAGTGCATTCGGGAGTCGGGCTAGGATCGCTCCTAATCAAGACATTGCTGACCCTGGTGCTCTCTTTTTACATTCTGGAAAGCTGGCCATCGTTGGTGAAGAACGTGCTGAACATGGTACCAAAACGCCACGTTGGCGTTTTCTCCGAATGCATGTCAAAAATGGACAGCAAAGTCTCCGCATACATCAGGGGCCAGACCACTATATGTCTGATCTTGTCGCTCTATTATTGCGTTTGTTTCTTGGTGGTTGGGCTCGAGTACTCCTTGGTGATGGGTTTCATGTCTGGCATTATGTCGTTCGTACCGTATTTAGGCCCCATACTGTGCACCGCGCTGGGCACCGGTATGGCCGTACTGCAGGGGATGCGTTGGACCAGCACTGTGGCTGTGGTTCTGATTTTTGCGGTGGGGCACGTAGTGGAGTCGAACGTGATTACCCCAGTATTGATTAGTAGGAATCTGAACTTAAACCCCGGGTGGTTAGTGGTAGGAATGGTGGTTTTCAGTGCTCATGCCGGCCTGTTAGGAGCGTTAGTCGCGGTTCCGGTAACCGCAATGGTTAGCGTTTTGGCACAGTTTGCTGTGGAGCGGTATACGCGTAGCAACTTCTATCTCGGTAGGTAACAGTGCATAGACAACTAAAGCTGTTTGATATGCAAGAGGTGCACTCGTACCAGTGCTCAGACTACGTGCTCTTAGACTACAACAGGCATACATACAACCTACTAATGAATACCGATAGCTGGGACTGCCTAGTGCTTTATGGAAAATCCGGTTCGGGAAAAACGCACTTGGCGCACATGTGGAAAAAACTTAGAAGAGCAAGCTTCGTTAGCCCAGAGCAAATCAATGAAACGATAAATACCATACGGGAGAGCAGCGCAGTAATCGTCGAGGACATAGATAATCTGCAAGACGAGTCATGGATGTTGCACTGTTACAACTTCTCTCGCGAGAACGGCAAGCCACTTTTGATGACATCTGCCCTGCCGCCGCAAAGGTTGAAGTACCGGCTGAAGGATTTGAAATCGCGAATAGTCTCCACAACAAGCGCTAGCCTCGCTGACCCCGACGAGGAATTGTTGCGCATAATGTTGATAAAACTGTTCACCGACCGCCACATACACATCGATATTCGCACTGTCAATTACATACTCAACAACGTGGAGCGATCTTTCAAAAAGTTGAGCGACACAGTAAATTTGATCGACACAGAATTGCCAACTCGCACCAAGGGTGTTACCATCCCATTCGTGAGATCGATAGTTAGGAGGGATGGCCTCATACAAAGGTAAGGTGTTGAGCATAGCGGGCTCCGACTCAGGGGGTGGTGCCGGCATTCAAGCTGACATCAAGACTATTACCATGCTGGGATGCTACGCAGCCAGCTGCATAACGTCGATCACCGCGCAAAACACTACGGGAGTCTATGGAGTCTGGAACTTGGCTCCTGAAGTTGTAGAGCAGCAAATAGCTACCGTAGTTTCTGATATCAAAATAGACTCAATCAAAATTGGAATGCTGCCGGTGAACTTGGTGGAGACTGTGTCGCAGCTCATTCCCCACAACATTCCTGTAGTGCTGGATCCAGTCATGGTATCTACATCCGGGCATAAATTGGTAGAAACAAAAAGTTTCCCTGACTCCATAGGTGAGCTATTCAAAAAAACATGTCTGATAACACCAAACATCTCGGAGGCAGAGATCATTGCGGGAATGCAGATACATACCATACAGGATATGGTAAGGGCAGGAGAGGCCATCAGAGCTTGGGGAGTTAGTAGGGTACTAGTAAAGGGAGGCGACCTCAATGAGGGAGAACACGTGGAGGATGTGCTACTTACAGAAAACGGCGTGCTGTATTTCAAGAACCCAAGAATTAGTCAAAAAGTTCATGGTACTGGGTGTACTTTATCTTCCGCTATAGCGAGTTTCATTGCGCAGGGCATGCCAATAGAGCAAAGTGTAAAGTCTGCTACCGATTATCTGGCAAGAACAATAAGCACCATTCCAGAGGTTGGCCAGGGCTTCAACCCAGTTTTTCATAACTACGACCTGTCGCACTCGGCAGCTGCCACAGCAAGCCAGAGCACAGTGTGAACGCGGCTCCGGGCCACCCTACCTAAACAGTACCAATCTATCACGGCAACCCCCCAGCGCGGCCCCGCGCGCGAAGTTATCTGGCTAGACCAGCACTCTCAGCCTGGCCCGATGTTATGAAATTCTCTTGCAATTGGGCATTTGTACCATAGCTCACGGTGAGCCCACTGCCATGCATAGTTTCGCCTGCTTCCATAACTTTTAACATATCGGACCGGTTCAGGACAATCGGTCGCTCCTCTCCGACCGCAGGAACATTTCTACCCGCTACCGACCTCAACTGTTGCGCGTTGGCAGCCATTCCTTCAGCACCCGCGCGAGCATCAGATCCGGCACCACACGACACAATGGGGCCCACGCCTCCCAACTCTGCGCTTTCCTCTGCACTCATACGGCCTCTCAACGCATCTTTTAGGACACTCGCAGCATCATTATACGCCCCGGAAAACGACTCCTTCAAATAGAGGCCTGCTATCTGAGCCTGAGACTTATCTCGATTCCGCACCGCACTTGCGAGAACGGGAATGGATCTTGGTATGCTGACCGCAACCCTGCGCACAGCACCAATCAAACCTGCAGCAACCGACGCAGTATACGTCAAACTCTGCAGAACTAAACCTGTAATTTTATATGCCCACGGGGAGCCAGCACCTTTCACCGTGCCCCTAAGACGTGCTAGGGCGCGATGCTCTCCCTCTTGCCTCATGCGCGAAGCACCTACATCAAGTATCCGCGTAAGTCCGTGCAGTATCCCATGTGGTACCATGAGTAAAAAATTCGCTGCACTCGCGATCAGGTTGCATGGCATCGCCACAACAAATGTGAGAAGCCACTCCGCTGACCCGGTTTCCCTATTCTTGATACGCCGCACTTCAACCGTAACTTCCGAATTGTACACAGACCTCATGACCTTCCGGTCGGAGTCTGTACCGCCGATAGGAACCACCCTGTCCCCTTCACACGCAACGACCAGTCTCTTGTTTTTATACTTATCGCGGCTCAGGCCTAAAATCTTTAGAGCTTTGTCCTGGTGGTTGGTGTTGATCGCGTACAGCAGCTTGTTATCGCAGGTCACCACCCTCTCCGCTCCGGCACTATCATTGATGGGCTCAATTGGAAATCCCACACCACCAACTATTAGCTGACCACTATCGATCCTCATGTCTCGCTTAAAACACTTGGGTGGTAAAAACTCACAGTACTGGCTACGATCCACAAGCTGGGACCTCACCTCGGGGACCCTTACCTTTTGCATCTCCCCGTAACCCATAGGATCGAGTCTGGCAAAATTTTCAACATGGAGCCGGAGAACATTCCACGTCTCACTGAGCGCGCCGGCACCCTTGGATTGCGAGACTTCCTTTGCTAACCCGCTCACACCGCGCCTAAACGCTACCCAACCTTCCTTAAGACCCATATCCGCCCCGGAACACTCGAGAGAGGGATTCTAGAGCTAATTTCCTAACA
>JBQEQW010000014.1:0-1362 GCA_052043535.1 Anaplasma sp. | reverse complement strand
AGTTGCTTGTGAAGGACAGAATAGACCGTGAGCAGATATGCAGAGAGAGAAGAAACTGTGAGTTGCAGTTGGAAGCTGTGGTGGAAAATCCCCTAAATATTTTTCACATCATTGTGGTGATTGAGGACATTAATGACCACGCCCCTCGATTTCGTAAAGATGAAATTAACTTAGAAATCAGTGAATCTGTCAGCCCAGGGATGCGAACGATTCTTGAGTCTGCAAAAGATCCCGATATTAGTACGAATTCCCTGAGTAAATACCAACTAAGTCCTAACGAGTATTTCTCATTGGTGGTGAAAGAAAATCCCGATGGTGACAAATATCCAGAATTACTATTGCAGGAGACCCTGGACAGAGAAAAGCAGAGCGCTCACCACTTGGTCCTGACAGCCTTAGACGGCGGGGATCCGCCGCGAAGCGGCACAGCTCAGATCCAGATAGTGGTGATCGATGCCAACGATAACCCCCCTGTTTTCAGTCAGGACGTGTACAGGGTCAGCCTTCCCGAAAACGTGCTGCCGGGCACCTCGGTGTTGAGGGTGAGGGCCACAGACCAGGACGAGGGTGTTAACGCGGAGATCACCTACTCCTTACTTGCTGTTGCCGATAAAGTCCAGCACTTGTTCTCTCTGGATTCTACTACAGGAAACATTATCACTAATCAGTCCTTGGATTTTGAAGAAGTAGAAAGATATACACTGGATGTAGAAGCAAAGGACAGAGGATCTCTTTCTACACAGTGTAAAGTAATTATAGAAATTCTTGACGAAAATGATAACAGCCCAGAAATAATCATTACTTCTCTCTCTGATCAGATTTTGGAGGGTTCCCATCCTGGAATGGTGGTGGCCCTCTTCAAAACACGGGACCGGGATTCCGGTGAAAATGGAGAAGTCACGTGTAATTTAAGTAGAGATGTTCCATTTAAGATTCATTCTTCTTCTAAAAATTACTACAAGCTTGTAACAGACGGGACCCTGGACCAAGAGCAGACCCCGGAGTATAATGTCACCATCATGGCCACCGACAGGGGCAAGCCGCCCCTTTCCTCCAGCACAAGCATCACCTTGTACATAACCGATGTCAATGACAACGCGCCCGTTTTCCACCAGGCATCCTACGTGGTCCACGTGGCCGAGAACAACCCTCCCGGCGCCTCCATTGCGCAAGTTAGTGCCTCCGACCCGGACTTGGGCCCCAACGGCCGCGTCTCCTACTCCATTGTGGCCAGCGACCTGGAACCGCAGGCGCTGTCGTCCTACGTGTCTGTGAGCGCGCACAGCGGGGTGGTGTTCGCGCAACGCGCCTTCGACCACGAGCAGCTGCGCGCCTTCGAGCTCACGCTGCAGGCCCGCGACC
>JBQEQW010000013.1:0-7046 GCA_052043535.1 Anaplasma sp. | reverse complement strand
CATAAGCCTGAAGCGCCCAACAGTCCATCTCACCAAATCTCTGTCCTCCGAAGTGAGACTTGCCACCCAGAGGCTGTTGCGTCACAAGACCATACGGGCCCACAGACCTGGCGTGTATCTTATCATCGACCAGGTGGTGCAGCTTCAGCATGTATATGTAGCCAACAGTCACCTTCCGGTCGAATTTCTGACCAAGCCTCCCGTCATAAAGGTCCACCTGCCCGGACGGGTCTACCTCAGCCAACTCCAACAACTTGGAGATTTGCACATCCTTCGGACCCTCAAACACAGGAGCTGCCATGGGCACACCCCTCCTGAGCCTGCCTGCAAACACTATCAAGGCATCGTCAGCCATCGAGGCAATATCGTCTCTCAGCTTTTGTCCATCATATACCTGGCACAAGAAGCTTCTCAAATCGTCAATCATGGACGGGCCGCCGGCATCCAATATTCTGCCTACCTTTTTCCCCAAATTCACAGAAGCCCAACCCAGGTGGGTTTCCAAAATCTGTCCAACATTCATACGCGAAGGCACACCCAGGGAGTTCAAGATGATATCCACCGGAGTACCGTCCTCCAGGTGCGGCATGTCCTCCACGGGAACTATCCTCGAGATCACCCCCTTGTTTCCGTGTCTACCCGCCATCTTATCACCAGGCTGCAGGTTGTGTTTCACAGCCACAAAAACCTTCACGATCGTCAGCACACCTTGAGGCAGATCGTAGCCATAGTTGAGCTTGTCTATCTTCTGCTCAAACTTGCGTTTAGCATCGCCAATTATCGAGTCGAACTTTTCCTTCATCTCCGCAACTTTGTCTGCCACCTTGGGTTCCGCAAGCCCAACCTCCCACAAAGCCTCCCCGGATACAACATCGAAAAAGTCATACAGGTTGTTGTATCCCGCCATAGTCACCCCGGAACTGCGTAGGAGACTTTTCAATTCGTCAGTGAAATACTCACTCACGACATCAATCTCATAGTCGCGCTCCCTGGCGAAATTGCTTATTTCATTCTGCTTGATGAGCAATGACCTATCGTTCTCCTCAACACCCCTTCTCACAAAAACGTGGACATCTATGACAGTCCCCTCAACATCGGGAGGCAGGTATAGAGAAGAGTCGATACAATCGAAGACCTTCTCACCAAAAATCGTTACCAAAAGCTTCGTCTCAGGAGGAAGAGATACCGGAGGCCTTGGGGTAACTTTACCCACAAGAATACTGCTGGCAGAAACCTCCGCCCCTATGTTCACGATCCCAACGTCGTCCAGGTGACTCAGACTTTCTTCGTTCACATCAGGAATGGACCGCATAATTTTTTCCGGACCCAGGGGAGTATCCCGAACCACACACTCAAACTCCTCTATGTGTATCGAAGTAAACGCGTCCCTGCGCACAACATCGCTGGAAATCACTATCGAGTCTTCAAAGTTGTAACCCTGCCACGACATGAAGGCCACAAGTACATTCTTCCCAAGTGCCAACTCACCTCTATCAATCGCGGACCCATCGGCTATGACGTCGTTAGCCTTTACATAGTCACCCAACTTCACCACAGGCCGTTGGTTTATACAAGTGTTATGGTTGGAACGCTGGAACTTCCTGAGCTTGTATATGTCAACACCCAGATACTCATCCTTGTCCTCGTCGAAGGCGCGAATTACCACGTAGGACCCGTCAACCCTATGCACGACTCCATCGCGCTTAGCCAGCACAACCGCGCCGGAACCTGCAGCCACTATAGACTCCATCCCAGTCCCAACTAATGGTGCCTCAGCTTTTAGTAGAGGCACCGCTTGCCGCTGCATGTTCGACCCCATCAAAGCACGGTTCGCATCGTTATTTTCCAAAAACGGAATCAAGGAGGCTGCGACCGAAACTATCTGCTTGGGCGACACATCCACGTAATCGACGTCTTCGCTCTTCACCATCACAAAGTTGCCGCCGTGTCTGCAGTACAGCATATCGTCTATGAACCTACCATTCTCATCTATGGCAGCTCCTGCATCGGCTATGTAGTAGTCCCCCTCTTGCATCGCCAACAGATACTCCACAGTATCTGTCACCACTCTATCCTTCACTTTCCTGTACGGACTCTCTATGAATCCGTACTTATTGATCTTCGCGTATATCGCCAGACTGCTGATCAGACCAATATTCTGTCCTTCTGGCGTTTCAATCGGGCATATCCTACCGTAGTGAGTCGGGTGAACATCCCGAACCTCAAACCCTGCCCTCTCCCTAGTAAGCCCACCAGGCCCTAGAGCAGACAGCCTACGCTTGTGAGTCACCTCAGACAAAGGATTGGTCTGGTCCATAAACTGCGACAACTGAGAAGAGCTGAAGAAGTCCTTCAACACAGTGGCCAAAACCTTGGGGTTCACAAAGTCGCACGGCATCGCGTTATCAAAATTCACCGAGGACATGTAGTCCATTATCATGCGCTCCAACCGGAGTATCCCTATCCTAAACTGATTCTCAATAAACTCCCCTACTGACCGGACTCTACGATTACCCAAGTGGTCTATGTCATCAACTGTACCTTCTCCATCTCTCAGTAGGACCAGCCTCCTAACAACCTGAACTATATCCTCCGCGGTCAACACGGTGAGATTCTCATCGATATCCAGCCCTAGATGACTGTTCAGTTTTATCCTACCCACCACAGAGAGATCGTACCTCTCCGGTTCGAAGAAGAGACCCTTAAAGAAGGACTTCACCGCTTCAAGATTGGGCGACTCACCGGAACGCAACACCCTATAAATCTCAAACAGGGCATCTTCCTGCGTCATATGCTTATCCAAAAACAACGTGTTGAGCACGTATGGACCAACGGTTAGGAAGTCGATGTTTAAAAAGGCAATTTCGGCGATGTCGAATAGCTCAAGCTTTACTATGTGCTCCGGCGTTATCGTCTCACCAGCGGATATAATCACAGAGCCACTGCCCGGGTCGACCAAATCGTCGGCGACAAACATCCCGGAAATCCCGGAGAAAGGCACCACGTACTCTCCAAGGCCGTCAGCATGCAACTTCTTCGCAACCCTAGCGGTAATTCTGGTATTTGCTTTCACGAGCACGTTACCATCCACATCCATCAAGTCATAGGACGGCCGCACACCCTTGAAGCGATCCGCTACGAACGGGACCTTCCACCCCTTGTCACATCTCACATAGAGCACTTTATCGTAAAAGGCATCGAGAATGTCGTTGTTGGACATCCCCAAAGCTTTGAGCAGATACGAAACCGGCAGCTTCCTCTTTTTATCTATACGGAAGTAGATTATGTCCTTGATATCGAACTCAAAATCGAGCCACGACCCTCTATAGGGTATAATACGCGCAGAGTAGATTAGCTTACCTGAACTGTAAGTTTTTCCTTTGTCGCTATCGAAGAACACACCGGGAGACCTGTGCATCTGCGAAACAATGACCCTTTCTATCCCATTTATTATGAAGGTCCCATAGGACGTCATCATGGGCAAGTCGCCGATGGAGACCTCCTGTTCCTTCATATACTTTACGCTGCGTTCGAGGGTTCCCTCATCAACTACGTACTTCACTTCCTTGAAAGAGACTTCCTGCACCTTCCATACCACAAAACGTAAGGTGATTCGTATCGGCACAGAAAAGGTAATCCCCCTCTTGATGCACTCGTACTCATCGTACTGAGGCTCACCTATGTTGTACCCCACAAACTCCAGGACTGCCCTTCCCAGAAGATCGCGTATGGGAAACACAGACTGAAAGATACTCTGTATCCCGCCACTACCGCTCCTATCTATACCAATGAACGCATCGTAAGAATCCCTTTGTATCCTTATCAAATCCGTCAAAGAGTCGCGAATATCTATGGATCTCGCATAAGAAAGCCTAGGAACAGCATCAAAATCATTCAGCACATACCCGGGACCAGAACTACCCGCAGAAGACATCAATTCCCTCAAAATCACTCCAAAATAAACACTTAAAGGCTACTTGACGCTCACCGTCGCTCCGGCATCCTCAAGCTTCTTCTTCACTTCCTCAGCCTCAGCTTTCTTATACTTCTTGCCCTCAACCAGTTCCCTCTGTCCATCCTGCTCAACGAAGTCCTTAGCTTCCTTTAAACCCAGAGTTGTGCATTCCCGAACAGCCTTAATGACCGCAATCTTTTTGTCCGCAGCGTATCCTTCGAACATGACAGCGAACTCAGTCTTCTCGGCCCCACCGGCGTCTTCAACACCCTGAGCCGCGCCACCAGCAGCAGGCATAGCAGCGAGCAATCCACCCTTGGGAAAGCCCAACTTATCTTCCATCTTTTCAACCAGAGCAGCAGCCGCACACAAGTCAAGGCTACAAATCTGCTCCACCAGAGAATCCAAATCAACACCACTCATAACAAACCCCTAAAACTACACTCTCAACAAACCCAAGCGAAGGGACGCGCAGGCCCCCCACTGAGGTGTTCACATCTGCATATCACCACCCAATACACGTGCAACCCCACATACTATGTCCCGCCAATAGCCTTAAGACAATTGGCCAATCTCATTGGAATACCGTAGCCTATCAGGCACATAATCCTTATGCGCAATTCTTCTAACGACGGCAGACTTGCAAAAAATACCACTCTGTCCGCCGGCAGTATCTGCCCGCCGTCGTATCCACAAACCAGGGTCACCTTGCCAGAAGCAGATTTCATGAACCCGGAAATGATCTTGGATACGGGGACAATATCGTTAGAGTACGCTATGAACACGGCCTCCCGGAACTTACTACCCAATTCCTTCTCCTTACCAGATCTCTCCAATGCAATACGAGCGACACTATTCTTCACAACAGTAATCCCGCATCCACCTGCTCTCAATTCCTTCCTGAGCACAGCAAAATCCCCAGCAGTCATGGACTTAAAGTTCGCAAGCACAAGGCTATCAAATTTCTCAAACAAACCCTCAACACTCTTAAGATGCCTCTCCTTATCAGCGCGCTTCACCCCAAACCTCAATTCCTAACTTACAGATCACCCTATGCAAGATATTTTAAACGACTTACCCATAGTGGAATTCAGAAAAATCCCCTTAAAGTAAGAACCCTTGACCGTAGTTGGTTTCAGCCCCTGTACCGCAGCAACCACGGCGTTGAGATTTTCAAGCAAGTCCCCAGGAGCAAATCCAGCGTCCCCGATCTTGACGTGTACTATGCCGTACCTATCAGACTTGAACTTCACCTGGCCAGACTTTATGATGCCAACAACCTTTGCAGGCTCAAGCGTCACCGTACCAAACTTGGGATTGGGCATCAACCCTCTGGGACCCAAAACCTTGGCGATGGCCGAAACTTGGGGCATGAAATCCGGCGTCGCCACACACCAGTCCACATCCAGCTTGCGCCCCTTTTTCACTTCCTCTACCAGCTCCTCACCACCAACCACATCAGCCCCTGCCTCCGTAGCCCGACGCGCATGCTCACCCTTCGTGAAAACCGCCACCTTCACCTCTCTGCCCAACCCCTTAGGCAGAACCAGGGCGCCTCTTATCGATTCACCACCAGATTTGGCACCACCCATGTTCAGCTTAATTGCAACGTCTACGGACTCGCGGAAACGGGCCTTACAGGACTTCAAAAGCTCAAGAATCCCTTCCTCAGCACTACAGGAACCACCCTCATTAGACATAGACGCAACCCTCCAAAATCATTCCTCGACAGCAATTCCCATCGACTTCGCAGTCCCAACAACCATATTCACTGCAGCCTCTATGTTATTGGCATTCATATCGGCTATCTTCCGTTCAGCAATCTTGACCACATCAGACATTTTTATACTCCTGTACTTTTCCTTCCCAGGGGTAGCGGAACCCTTATCAATGCCTGCAGCCTTCTTCAACAGGAATGACACCGGCGAGTCGCTAATGGCGAAGCTGTAGGTATTGTCTGTGCGCACACTTATCCTAGCTGTCACCAAATCACCGACTTCATAAGGAACACCCTGCCCACTGGTCGCGTCATTGAATTCCTTGCAAAATTTTGGCATAGGGATACCGCGAGGACCCAGCACGGAGGCAATCTTAGGACCAGGTACCGCCTTCCCCGCTTCAATCACCAAATTTATCTTCGAAAGCAACACATCACTGCTCATAAGAACTAACCCTCTACCTTCTGAATGCTACTCAGCTTAAATTCTATTTTAGTGAGCCTACCGAAGATCATTACACTCACCCCCGCAACCTTCTTGTCTTCGTTGACGTACTCCACCCTGCCGTTGAAATCCTGAAACAACCCATCGTTTATAACCACCTCGTCACCCACCTCAAAGCTACAGACTTCAGAGCCCGGCTCACCCGACACAGCCTGACACATGCTATTACGCATCATTTCCATCTCGGCCGACGGTATTGCCTTCGGGACCCCGGCATCGTCCAGAAGAAAGTTCGACACTTTGGGAACCTTGCGCACAAAATTCAAAGAATCGTCGCTCAACTTCATACACAGAAACACATACCCGGGCGAAAGCTTCCTGCGCACCGCCACCTTTTTGTTGTACTTGATCTTGGTGACCTCCTCGTATGGAATGAAGACCTCGCTAAAAACACCCGCCATGCCAAGCTGTTGGGACCTTTCCAGAATCATCTGTGCAACCCTTTCCTCACTCCCAGAAGAAACCTGAACTATGTACCACTCGTGCCCACAGTCATCATGCTGCATAAACAACCCCCAGCATCATTTTCACAAGCCTCAAGAACACAAAATCCACAAAACTAAACAGGACAGACGAAACTACTACGGTCAACACCACTATACACAGGAACACAAAGACCTCCCTACGAGAGGCCCAAGAAATCCGCAACACTTCCCGCCTAACATCAAACACAAACCTAGCAAAGCTGCTAATCATAGCCACAACACCACCAAATCACGGCAGGAGTGACAGGAATCGAACCCATATCCTCAGTTTTGGAGACTGATGCTCTACCATTGAGCTACACTCCTAATAAACCCACTACTCCAAAATCTCAGTTATGATACCAGAACCAACAGTCTTACCACCCTCTCTCACAGCAAACCTCA